>JBAIYI010000668.1:0-5085 GCA_037915955.1 Terriglobales bacterium | reverse complement strand
CTCGCTGCTGTGCACGGTCGTTTTCCTGCTGTTCTGGAAGCCGAAGCGGATCTGGCGATTCGAAGATGACGTGCAAGACACGACTCATGCTGCCGGAGTGTCCAGTGTCTCGGGTGGTTCCACTTCCAGCCTTACGGCTCACAACTACACAGGTGGACAGGTGTTCAAGGCGTGGGTGCCATTCCTCATCCTCTCCATCTTTGTGTTCCTGTGGGGCTATAAGCCGGTGAAGGATTGGATGAACAATAACACCACTCCGGCATGGAAAACCGCCGATGGCAAGCCGAATGGCGGTTGGGATACCCCGATCCACAAGAAGGTTTCAAGAGACAAGCCAGTCGTAAACAAACCAACTCCGGAAGGCGCCAAGTTCCCATTCATCTGGCTCTCGGCAACCGGAACGGGCTGCTTCCTGGCAGCGATCGTGGGTGGTTTGATCCGCGGTGTCAAGATCGGCAATTTGATCAGCATCTTTGGGCATACAGTCTTCCGCATGCGATGGGCGGTGCTGGCCATCTCATGTATGTTGGGCCTCGGATTCGTCACACGATACTCGGGGACTGACGCCGTCTTGGGACTGGCGTTTACCCATACAGGATGGTTCTTCCCGTTCTTCGGAACCTTCCTGGGATGGCTGGGCGTGGCCCTGACGGGCAGCGATACATCCTCCAACGCTCTGTTTGGCAGCTTGCAGCGTATTACTGCTGAGCAACTGCATCTGGATCCGGTGCTCATGACGGCGGCGAACAGCGCCGGCGGCGTAATGGGCAAGATGGTGGATGCGCAGTCCATCTGCGTCGCCACCGCCGCGACGAACCAGGTCGGCAACGAAGGCATGATCTTCCGTTTCGTGGTCTGGCACTCGATTGCGCTGGGCGCGATTGTGGGCCTGATCGTAATGTTTTATGCCTACGTGGCCCCGCAACTGGTGCCGCACGGAGTGAAGTTCCTCGGCCAGTAAGGCTCTCAAACGCTTTAAGTAACAACGCCGCCCGGCTTCGGGCGGCGTTTCTCTTGGATGGTCAGTCGTTCCCGCTGTTCACCTGTTAAAATAGGTCTGCAACCACGATTTTCTGCGTGCGGAGAGGTGCGTGAGTGGTTGAAACGAGCCGCCTCGAAAGCGGCCATACCTTAACGGGTATCGGGGGTTCGAATCCCTCCCTCTCCGCCATGAGAGCAGTCAGCACTCAGCCTTCAGCCCTAAACAGACTGCAGTTCACCCCTCCAACGCAAAGGTGCGTGCTTATTTCTTTGCTGGCGTAACATCCGTTACCGGCAGATCCCAGTGCGCCAACAGGATCTCAAAGCGGCGCTGCTCCTCGCGCTTGTAGGTCTCCTGGTCCGGCCAGAGCTGTTTGATCAATGCCTCTTCCTGCGGATTGGGTGTCGTCGCCGCAGTGGAGTTTTTGAAGCGGATGGTGACGCGGTAATCCCAGCGCGCGTCTTCGGTCATGTGATTTGAAGGGGTTTCAATCTTCACCGAAAGCATGCGGCCGCTCTCCACGATTTTCTGCAAGAGCGGATAGTGGTTCTTGAGAAAAAGCTGCAGAAATTCCTGCTGATGCCCCCATTGAACCTTGTAGTAGTACTCCATTACGTAAGGTTGGTCGGCGGCGCCCTGCGGGGGAGCGCCCTGGGCAAGCAAAGGCTGGATGGAAGCGCACAGCAGCAAAAAGAAGAAAAGCTGTCTCATGAATCCTCCCAGTGTAGCGATTCAGTGTAGCGCATCGCCTTATGCGTTCCCGACCGGGTATGACGCCGTTATTCAAACCACCCGCTGCGGTAAGCAATCCACCAGCACAGCACGAGGAGAGGCAGGGTGAGCGCCAGGCTCCAGTAAATCGGCACGGCGAAATCCAGTGCGAGGCCGCTCACGATAAAGAGCAGCCAGAAGATTTTTCTCTGCATTCAGCCTCCAGATGCAAAGTGCATTATGTGAGCGGCTCAAGTTTCGCGGTGAAGTGGCGTAGGAACGGCGCTCCATAGTTTAATTTCAGGCCACGGATTTGATTGCGCTTGTTCCAGACTTCAAGGATAACTTCAACTACATAATCGATGTGGCTCTGGGTGTAGACGCGGCGCGGGATGGCCAGGCGCACCAGATCCATGCGTGCCGCCTGGTCAAACATCAGCGTGCCGATCTCGACGGAGCGGATGCCGCCTTCAAGATAAAGTTCGTTCGCCAGCGCGACTCCGGGGAACTGGGATTGCGGGACATGCGGCAGGAACGCGCGCGCGTCGATATAAACGGCGTGGCCCCCGGGCGGCTGGACGATTGGCACACCTTGCTCAGAAATGTGCCGTCCGAGATAGGCCGTGGAGGCGATCCGGTAGCGCAGGTAATCTTCGTCGAGCGCTTCCTGAATGCCGATGCCGACGGCCTCAAGGTCGCGTCCGGCAAGGCCGCCGTATGTCGGGTAGCCTTCGGTAAGGATCAGCAGATTCTTTTCCTGCTGGGCCAGCATGTCATTGTTGGTGCACAGAAACCCGCCAATGTTCGCCATGCCGTCTTTCTTTGCGGACATGGTGCAGCCATCACCGAGGCTGAACATTTCCTGAGCGATCGCTTTCGGTGACTTGCCTGCTTGGCCCGGTTCGCGGAGTTTGATGAAATAAGAGTTCTCAGCAAAGCGACAGGCATCGAAGTACAGCGGGATGACGTGCTTCCGGCAGACTGATTGAACGGCACGGGCATTTTCCATGGAGACCGGCTGGCCGCCGCCGGAGTTGTTGGTAATCGTCAGCATTACCAGAGGAACACGATCGCGGCCTACGCGCGCAATGGTTTCTTCCAGAGCCGCTACATCCATGTTGCCTTTGAAGGGATGCTGTGCGGCGGGATCTTTGCTTTGTGGGCAGGGAATATCCAGGGCTTCAGCGCCCACGAATTCGACATTCGCGCGCGTGGTGTCGAAGTGAGTATTGTTGGGGACTACGTCGCCTTTTTTGCACATCACGCTGAAAAGGATGCGCTCCGCGGCGCGGCCCTGGTGAGTGGGGATCACGTGCTTGTAACCGAAGATTTCCTGTACGGAGTCGCGGAAGCGCAAAAAGCTGGGACTGCCCGCATAGCTTTCGTCGCCGCGCATAACGCCGGCCCACTGCTCGGTGGACATGGCACCCGTGCCGGAATCCGTAAGCAGATCGATCAGTACGTCGTCGGCCGCAAGCAGGAAGAGATTGTATCCGGCCTCGCGCAGATGCTGCTCCCGCTGGTCGCGGGTGGTCCAGCGGATGGGCTCAACGCTCTTGATCCGGAAGGGCTCAATTATGGTTGTGATGGGCATGACTGAAATCCATTGTGCCGGAAAGCCTGCCCGCGTGTCTGTGATTAAATGTCTATCGTGCCCAAACAGCGTGGGAAGTTCATAACCTTTGAAGGGCTGGACGGAGTGGGGAAGTCCACCCAGTTGGAGAAGCTTGCAGGCTGGCTGCGCGAGCAGGGGATTGATGTGGTGACCACACGCGAGCCGGGCGGCACAGGGCTCGGGCAGAAGCTTCGGAGCGTTTTACTGAGTTCGCGGACTGCCGGGCTCTCTCCGCTGGCCGAATTGGCCCTGATGTTCGCTGATCGGGCGCAGCACGTTGACGAGCAGATCATTCCGGCTCTTCAGGCTGGTCAGTGGGTCTTGTGCGACAGATTTACCGACTCCAGCGAAGCCTACCAGGGCGCCGGGCGGGGGATTGGAACTGCAGCGGTTCTGGCCCTGCATAAGACGCTGTGCCATGACCTGAAGCCGGATGTGACCGTACTGATGGTGGGCGATCTTGGGCACAGCCTCGCCAGAGCACGACGCCGGAACGTGGAGCAATCGAAGCAGTCAGAGGAAGACGAAAATCGCTTCGAAAAAGAGAGCAGGGCCTTTCACAAGCGCGTGCTTGATGCTTATACGGCCATTGCCCAGCGGGAGCCGGAGCGCATCGTAAAGGTGGATGCCACGCAGGATATCCCTAAAGTTCACAAGCGAATCATAGCGGCGCTGGAAGAGAAATTGCGGCAAACCGATGTCACGCCCAAGAGTACGCGACAGCCATAAATCGGTAAACAAAAACCGGTTAAACAAAAAAGGGCCCCGCGAACGGGGCCCTTTCATTTTACGAACCGTTTTACTTTCCGACGATGAACAGATGTCCATCATTCTGCGAGTAAATGCGGCCGCTGGAATCCATGGAAGCCGGCGTATAGGCTGCGCCGATCGCCAGGTTCTGGAAGATGTGTTGCAGCGCCACACCTCCCTGGCCAATCGCGTACAGGTTGCCGTCTTCGCTGTTGGCATAAACGATGCCATTCGCATCCACCACGGCAGCGTTCACGCACCACTCGAAGCCGTTCGGGTGGTCAGAGACGCAGGTGACAGTGCCGTCAGCATTGCGAGTGCAGCTCTGGGTATTCGTGTTCTGGAAGCTCCACTCGACGTTCAAGTTGGGATCGAACTGGGAAACGAAGTACTGTTCCGGTCCCAGGAACGATGAGTTCGGATTCGAGCGATCGGGACACCAGTTCGGATCGTCGCAGTAATCTCCAAAGCCCGCTCCGCCGTAGTGATTGTTCTTGAATACAACCGAGTAGGTCCCGCCGTGCGGGTAAATTGCCGGCGTGTTGTCCCAACCGAAGTTGAAGGAATTCAGGAAATCACCGTTCGCGCTGAAATGAAGCATGTGTCCCTGAGCCCAGTTGTACAGGGTGTATGCGCCGAAGAAGATGCTGCCATCGGGAGCAACGACTGGAGTGGACGATGCGTCATCCAGCACGCGAGCCGGAGGCGGTTCGTTGGTGGCGGGATCGACGCCAAAAGTCGCCCCCGCATTGCAACCGCCATTTGCCCCGGCTCCGCCAGGATTGCCGATAGGGAAGCTCACGCCGCACCCGTCATTGAGTCGTCCACGCATGGAAGCCGCCCATTTACCTGTCATATTCGGGTTCACTGCGATCAGGTAGTTATAGCGGCTAACGAAATGGTTTTTGCTGACGGTGTAAATCGTGCCGTCAGGCGCGATCGCAGGAGCAATATTCAGAGCGGCGCGCTGCGTGCCGCAGGGCGTCGTCTGAGGATTGGCATTGGGCTGCGGCGGCCAAGGAAGTTG
>JBAIYI010000794.1:0-1968 GCA_037915955.1 Terriglobales bacterium | reverse complement strand
TTCCATTGATCGTGCAAAACATCCATCGCTATTTTCTTTATCTTGCACTGGTGTTCCTCGTTCTTCTGGCCCATGACGTATGGCAAGCGCTCTGGTTTGACGGCCACTTCGGCATCGGCGTCGGCACTCTGGTCCTGTTGACCAACCTCGTACTGCTTAGCTCCTACACCTTCGGGTGCCACTCCTTCCGCCATCTGGTGGGCGGCTTTCGCGACCGCCTGGCTGGCGCTCCCGCGCGCAGGCGCGCCTATGACTGCGTGAGCTGTTTGAATCGCCGTCACATGCTGTTTGCGTGGTGCAGTCTTTTCAGCGTGGGCTTTAGTGACCTCTACGTGCGGATGTGTTCCATGGGCATCTGGACTGACTGGAGAATCTTTTAGTGGCCGAATACATCACGCATGAACATGATGTTCTGATCATTGGAGCAGGAGGCGCAGGGCTGCGCGCGGCGGTTGAGGCCTCGGCCGCCGGCGTAAAGGTTGCGCTCATCTCCAAGTCGCTGCTCGGCAAGGCCCACACCGTGATGGCTGAGGGTGGAATCGCTGCGGCCATGGCCAACGTGGACGACCGCGACAGCTGGCGCGTTCACTTTGCGGACACCATGCGCGGCGGTCAATACCTGAACAACTGGCGCATGGCGGAGCTGCACGCAAAGGAAGCCCCGGCGCGCGTCCGCGAACTGGAAGCGTGGGGAGCTCTCTTCGATCGCACCACCGACGGCAAAATCCTCCAAAGGAATTTCGGCGGCCATCGCTACCCGCGGCTCGCTCACGTCGGCGACCGCACCGGCCTGGAGATGATCCGCACGCTGCAAGACCACGGAATTCACCTCGGCCTCGATGTGTTCATGGAGCACACCGTCACCACGCTGCTGAAAGAGGGTGACCGCATTGCGGGCGCGTTCGGATACGATCGCGAGCGTGGACGTTTCCACCTGTTCCGCGCCAAAGCCATAGTACTGGCGACCGGAGGAATCGGCAGAGCGTACAAAATTACCAGCAATAGCTGGGAATACACCGGCGACGGGCACGCGCTGGCATACCACGCCGGCGCGGCGCTTATGGACATGGAATTCGTGCAGTTCCATCCCACAGGGATGATCTGGCCGCCCAGCGTGCGCGGCATCCTGGTCACCGAAGGTGTGCGCGGCGAAGGCGGAGTGCTGCGCAATCGTGAAGGCGAGCGTTTCATGTTCAAGGACATTCCGCCGCTTTACGTGAACCAGACCGCCAGCTCAGAAGAGGAAGGATGGCGCTACACGCAGGGGGACAAGGAAGCTAAGCGTCCGCCCGAATTGCTGACGCGCGATCACGTAGCCCGCTGTATCCGCCGGGAAGTCCGAGAAGGGCGCGGAAGCCCGCACGGCGGCGTGTTCCTGGATATCGCGTGGATCAAGGCAAAGATTCCCAACGCGCCTGAACATATAAAGAAGAAGCTGCCCAGCATGTATCACCAGTTCAAGCAGCTTGCCGACATCGACATCACCCAGGAACCCATGGAAGTTGGCCCTACCACGCATTACATGATGGGCGGAATCCGAGTCGATGCCGATTCGCAGATGTCAGACGTGCCAGGACTGTTCGCGGCCGGCGAATGTGCCGCAGGTTTGCACGGAGCCAACCGGCTGGGCGGGAATTCCCTCTCTGACCTGTTGGTCTTCGGCAAGCGTGCCGGCGAGTATGCAGCGGCCTTCGCCAAAGACCATTCTCTCGGCGCAATCAATACTTTTGAGCTTGAATCAGCGGAGAAGGCTGCGCTCCGCCCGTTCGAGCGCAACGGCCCTGACAATCCGTACACCGTGCAGCATACCTTGCAAGATGTCATGCAGGATCTGGTGGGGATTGTGCGCCAGGAGCAGGAGTTGGTGCAGGCGCTTGGGCGCATTCAGAAACTCAAAGCTGCAAGCGAGCGCGTAAGGGTGGACGGCAACCGCGAATACAATAACGGCTGGCACACCGCGCTTGATCT
>JBAIYI010000805.1:0-4043 GCA_037915955.1 Terriglobales bacterium | reverse complement strand
CAACGCGGCGTACGACTATCTGGTCCACAAGTTTCACCGGGCCATCATCGCGTTCATGTACCGGATGTGCCATAACCAGGCGCTGGCGGAAGAACTGGCCCAGGAAGTCTTTCTGCGGGTTTATCGGTCGCGCAAGAGCTACGCGGCAGACGCCAAGTTTTCGACGTGGCTGTACAGGATCGCCGGGAACCTGGCCATTAATCACGCACGCGACCACAAAGTGGAACGCAGCGGGAAGGTTGTCAGCCTGGATGAGCCCGACGAGGAAACCGGCACCACGCCGGATGTCGCCGATTCCACGCTGAACGCGGAACAAGTAATTTTGCGGCAGGAACGGCTGGCCGCCATCAAGCAACAGGTAATGGCGCTTCCCGAAAAACAGCGGGCAGCGGTCCTGATGCATAAGTACCAAGATTTGGACTATAGGCAAATAGCGAAAGCTCTGAATTTAAGCGAATCCGCCACAAAGTCTCTGCTCTTCCGCGCTTATGAGGCGCTGCGAGAGCGGTTGAAGGACTACGTATGAACTGCAATGATGTTCGTGAAAATCTGATCGACGTATTGGCCGACGAGCAGGCTGCTCCGGCGGTGCTGGCCCACCTCCGCGAGTGCAAAGTCTGCACTCAGCAACTTGAGGGTCTGCGCAATACTATGGCTCTGATGGACGAGTGGCGGGCCCCGGAGCCTTCCCCGTACTTCCTCACGCGCCTGCAAGCGCACGTCCGTGAAGAACAGCAGAAGGCTCCGCAGAAAGCCGGGTTTCTGGCGTCGTGGTTCCGCAAGCCGGTAATGGCAGGATCGCTGGCTGCCGCGTTGCTCATGGGAGCAGGTGCGTACAAAATTGTCACCTACAAGGCTCCTCCGATTACACCCGGTCCTGCGGTGTCTGACGTTGAGAGCCTGGACAAAGACCACGATCTGCTGACGAATAACAGCAATGATTTGATCAACGAAATGGCTGGGCTTCCCTCTGACGATGCAGGAGACGACGAAGAAATCTAAACCATGACGGGGGCACAGATGAGAATCGGCGGCTGGACAAGCGCGGGCGTACTCGCGGCGCTGATTGCCGCCGGTGCCGCCAGCCATGCTATCTCTCCTTCGCGCTACGTAAGCACGAACACGCACACCGCCTTATTACAAGCCGCGCCTAATCCGCAGAAATCTCCGCAGCAAAAGAAAAGCCCCAACGCCCCAAATCACAAGATGGGCGACTGGCTGGCCACCCACAAAGACCTCCCACTCGATCAACAGGAAAAAGCTCTTGAGAACGATCCCGGTTTCAAGCGCCTCGCGCCAGACCGCCAATCGGCCTTGAAAGAACGCCTGCGCAAATTCAACAGTCTTACGCCGGAACAGCGTGACCTGGCCCTCAAGCGGATGAACTACATGGCCAGCTTGAGTCCGGACGAGCGCAAGGCCCTGCGCGACGCCAACCAGAAGCTCCAGGCATTACCGCCAGAGCGTCGCGTTGCCATCCACAAAGCATTACGCCATCTTCGCCAAATGGATCCGCAGCAGCGTGCGGAACTGATGCAGTCAGATCGGTTCAAGAGCACGTTTTCTGATCAGGAGCAGGGCATCCTGAAGGAGCTCGCGAATATTAATCCTCCGGCCGCTCCAGCTGGCGCTGTGCCGCAGCCGGCACAATCGCCAAAGTAGTCTTCCAGATCAGCAGCAAACAAAAAGGGCGGCCATTGCAGCCACCCTTTTTGGCACTTTACCGCACGCTTAAGCGGCTTTGCCTTTGGCCGTGGCTTTCTCCACGCCCACGGTGATCTTCTTGGGCTTGGCTTCTTCGCGCTTCGTCAGCGCGATCTTCAGAATGCCGTTGTTGAACTCGGCTTTGATGTTCTCCGGATCAACTGTATTGGGCAGCGTGAACGAGCGGACAAAGCGCCCATAGCTGCGCTCTACGCGATGGAAGTTTTCCTTCTTCTCCTCGCTCTCCATCTTGCGCTCGCCGCTGAAGGTGAGCACATTATTTTCAACCGTGATCTCAAGGTCCTTCTCCTCGATCCCGGGAAGCTCAGCTTTCAGTGTGATGAACTGGTCGTCCTCGTACACGTCCACCGGCGGTACGAAATTTGCTGTCATGAGCGGCTGCTCGATCTTCGGTACCAGATCACGGAAGCCGGCCAGCGGCTGATTGAAGAATTGATTAAAACGGTCCTGCAATGAAGTAAGTTCGCCAAACGGGTCCCAACGGGTGATGTTGGCCATGGTAATTCTCCTTTCCTCGGATTGTGGGGGCAATCGTTCGCTGGAAGGAACGATGCGATGCGAAGGCCCGAAGGCGGAGCACACCTCAGTGCCCGTCCAGACCTCTCTATTAACTTGATGTCCGCGGAAGGCCGTTTGTTACTGTGCAAACCAGGCGCAGGCTTATGCAGTCTTCCGATCCGGACTGCGCGGGTGAGCATCATGCGTTCGCTCTTCCCGTCTTTGCGCATCAACTGTTTGTGGATCGGCGTTGTTGAACATGCTGTCCGTGTCAGCCTCTGCTCCGGCCACGGCCTCTCCTACTGAAGGCACCAGATTCCCGCCACGGGTGTTGGTGGTCTGCGCCACGTTGGCATTGCCAGTCCGGTGGCTATGATCGGTCTCTACGGGCGAATCATCCATGGTCGCTTCATTGTGCGGATTTGGACTTGCTTCCGTCATCCGCCCGCCCTGGCCCGCCGCCTGCGGCTCCTCTGCTCTACGATTGACTTTATTGTCTCGGTCCGCCATCTTCTGAATCCTCCCGTACCGCTTCTCCGAAAGTAAGATGGCGAAAATTATGTTCGCGAAATGAGGGTTGCTGCCGGACGATCTTGCGGGGGACGGTTGCGCTCAGTCTACTTAGCTTTTGCGGCCTGTGATTCCCTGCGCTTCTTCGCCCAGCCCTCCTTCACCGTCTGGTGAGCGCGGCCCAGAGCCAGGGAATCTTCAGGCACATCATGCGTGATGCTGGAGCCTGCTGCCACGTAGGCCCGCTTGCCGATCTTTACCGGGGCCACCAGCGTAGAGTCGCTGCCGATGAAGGCGCCGTCTTCAATCGTCGTCAGGTGTTTGTGGACGCCATCGTAGTTGCACGTGATAGTTCCCGCCCCCACGTTCACACCCTGTCCTATTTCAGCATCGCCCAGATAGGTGAGATGGTTTGCTTTGGAGCCGCGCCCGAGCTTTGTCTTCTTGGTCTCCACAAAGTTGCCGACGTGCGCCCCCTCGCCAATGTCGCTGGGTGGGCGCAAATGCGAGTAAGGACCGAGCAGGGCTCCGGAGCCGACTTGCGACTGGTCGATGATGCAGCCGTGCCGCACCAGTACGCCGTCACCGACCTTCGAATCGCTGATCACCGAATAAGAGCGAATCCTGCAGTCCGAACCAATTTGGCTCTTACCCAGCACCTGCACAAAGGGCTCAAGGATTGTGTCCGGCCCAATCTCCACATCAGGGTCGATCACGCAGGTTTCCGGGCGATAGATGCTCACGCCGGCAGCCATCAGTTCATTGCATTTGCGCATGCGCAGAGTCGAATCGAGCGCGGCCAGTTCCGCCAGCGTGTTCGCTCCCAGCACCTCCGCGAAGTCTTCCGCCTTGAGCGCCACAACCGGCAGCTTGGCCTTCACCAACAGGGCGGCCATATCCGTAAGGTAGAACTCGCCATGCGGATTGTCCGTGCTCAGCCGGTCGATATTCGCAAATAGCGGCCGCGTGGCAAAGGCATAAATTCCAGAGTTGATCTCGCGGGTCTTCTGCTGCGCTTTGGTCAGAGCTTTCTGCTCAACGATTGCCTTTACGCGATCACTTCCTGCACTGGCCCGGATGATGCGTCCATAGCCGAAGGGATTTGATGGCTCGGCCGTGAGAATCGTCATGGCAGCTTTCTTGGCCAGATGAAAGTCGCGTACCTGAGTAATCGTCTCTGTACGAATCAGCGGAACGTCGCCGGAAAGCACCAGGATGTTTTCGTAATCCTTCACCTGGTCACGCGCACACATAATGGCGTGTCCTGTGCCGCGCTGCTCAGCCTGCAATACAAACTGCACGCCGTAAGC
>JBAIYI010000574.1:0-2980 GCA_037915955.1 Terriglobales bacterium | reverse complement strand
TGGTAGGCTTCAAAGTTTGAGCAGGAAGAGATCTCACGATAGAGCTGCTAGCCAGGAAGCCAGACTTCGAGGTCGTAGGTTTTGGCCGAGGCTGCTCCCATGTCGCCGGTACAGAGCAGCATCACGCGATAGTGCAGCCCTAGTTTTTGCAGCACCATCTCGGCGTTACGCGTGAGCTGCTCGTGCTGGGCGTAGGAATCTTCTGGACGCGTGAACTTAACCAGCTCAACTTTCTGGAACTGGTGCTGGCGGATGATTCCGCGGACATCTTTGCCATACGAGCCGGCTTCGCTGCGAAAGCAGGGCGTGTAGCCGGTGATGGAAAGCGGCAGGCGCGCGGTATCGATGAACTCGTCGCGATAGAGATTCGTCAGCGGGACTTCAGCGGTGGGAATGAGCCAGAGATCGTGCTCCTCGCACTTGAAGAGGTCGCTGGCGAATTTCGGCAGCTGGCCGGTCCCGTACATGGAGGCGGAATTGACCATGTAGGGCGGCAGGACTTCGGTGTATCCGTGCTGGCTGGTGTGCAGGTCCAGCATGAAGCTGGCCAGGGCGCGCTCCATGCGGGCGCCGAGGTCCCAGTAAACCGCGAAACGCGCGCCGCTCAGCTTGGTGGCACGTTCCATGTCGAGCACGCCGAGCTGCTCGCCGAGCTCCCAGTGTGGCTTGGGAGTGAAATCGAGTTGCGGTGGGGTGCCCCATCTGCGTACTTCCTGGTTATCGTCAGCCGAGTGGCCCACCGGTACCGACTCGTGCGGCATGTTGGGGATGCCGGCCAGCAGCGTGCGGATTTCCTGGTCAATCTCGCCGGCCTGCTTTTCCAGCGACTCGCCTTTTTCGCGCAGCGCCTTGGTTTCGGCCATCTGCGCGGAAGCATCCTGTCCGGACTTCTTGAGGCGGGCGATCTCTTCCGACTTGCGGTTGCGTTCCGCCTTGAGGGTCTCCGATTCGGTGATCAGCTTGCGACGCTTTTCATCGGTCTCGCGGAAACGGGCGAGTACCGTGGGGTCGCCACCGCGGCGGCGCATCATCTCTTCCACTTGCGCGAGGTTGTCTCTTACGAAACCGAGGTCAAGCATAGAAACAATTAGCTTAACATCCGCGAAACCATCACGCGGCAAATCGAACAGGAATTCACGGCGTGGAGTACGCCCCAGGCTGGCTATAATCGCGGCTTGCGCCTGCCTGACCCGATTCGCGACGTTCTGCTTTCTTTCTGCCCGGCTGAGTGGAGACGAGAGCACGCACCGGAGTCTCCGCCCCTGGTTCTCAGTGCGGCAACATGGGGAGGCCTTCTGCAGTTTCTGCTGTTTGGATTGTTGTCAGCTGTGCGTTACCGGGCCTACATGGCTCACCGCATCGCCCAGCTCGCCGGATATCTGCAGGGCTCAAGCGCAGTTACGCAGTCTGGTGGCGTGGTCTTTCTCACGGTTGAGTATTTCTTCTATCCACTGTCTCTGCTGCTGGCTTACTTCGCGGTTGAGGGCTTCCTGCGTTTTGCTGCCGGGCTGATTACCAGCGAAGTTTTTCCGACTCTCCCCTTGTTCCTGCTGGACAAGGTGATGAGGCGCCGGGCGCAACAAGTGCGCGAAAAGGAACTGAGTGTCCTGCCCGCAGATCACGTTGAGCACCTCGGTGAGGGGCGCTTGCTTGTTGCAAGTCCACTGGAGAAAAGCGCCTGGAATGAAACGGTCACAATCGTAATCGAAGGAAGCTGGTATCGAGTGGAAGAGATAAGGCGCGGCAAAGCGCCACGCCCGTTCGAGTATGTACTGGCTCCCTGTCCTGAAGGTAGAGTGCTTCGGCGAGTGGAAGAGTACACTCCGCCCGCCGATGACTTGATGGTCTGAAGGGCGATATGAAACAGATGCGCGGTTTATCTCGCGCTAGATCCTATGCCGTGCGTTGCCCTCTACCGGCAGTCCGGCCTCGATCCAGTCCTTTTTCCCCGCAGAATAATCGCGCACGTTGATGTAGCCCATGGCCGCCAGTTCACGGGCGGCGTTCTCTGAGGCGTGTCAAGTGGCCTTGGCGCAGTAAACCACTATGTCAGCAGTTTTGTCCGGCAGGAGCGTGGGTGCGAGCTGCTGGACCTGGTCGGGCGGCAGGTTGATAGCGCCGGGCAGGTGTGAATGGTTGTAATATTACGGCGCCAGCGTCTCAACCAGATGGAAATGGTCCTTGCGGTCGAGCCTTTGCTTTAGCTCGTCGCGGCTGATAGTCGCCAGCGTGGCGGGCGTGCTGTCGGACATGCAGGTCTTATCCTCCCGCAACATTCGATGCGAGGCGGTGGCGAAAGATACATCCGCGAGGGCAGAGCAGGGCGTGACTTTTGTTATGCGCCTGCGCGATTTTTTGCTCAGAACCGGCATGAGTGCGGCTATTCTGGGCAGCAAGGTGACATCAAACCTGCGTTCGGCTTCAACCCAGTTCATACTGTTCTGCTGCCTGGCTGTTGCCGGGTGCAAGACTCCGCCGCATACGGCTGAGGGCGGGCAGCCTTCGGCTGCCAGCATGCCGCCACCACTCAGCAGCCCAGCTCCGCAGGCTACCGCGCCGGTGACCCCGGCAGGCGAGAAAACGGAAAAACTCAGCATCGCCATCCGGGAGATCTATGCTGCTGCGAACGTCACCGGATCCATGACTGAGCGCTGTCGCTGCACCCGCGAGCATGTGCTGGAAATGTATTCGCTGCCGCAAGGCTTTGCTGTGGAGCCTCTGGATCAGGCACTGAAGGAAGTGGCGCAGCACTATCCCGGCTTTCGTGCCAGCCGCGATCGCAAGGGTCGCATCCGCATGACGGATAACACCGCACGTGGTGGACTGCTGCGCGTCCGGATAAAAGAGTTCAATGTGGTGGAAGACCATCCGCCCCAGGCCGCGCTGGCTGCCCTGTGGCGCGTTCCGGAAGTTGAGGCCTACCTGCGCGCTCACGCTATCCGTCCGGCGCGGGGAGCGCAGAGCGTCGCGGCACAGAAGA
>JBAIYI010000856.1:0-7650 GCA_037915955.1 Terriglobales bacterium | reverse complement strand
GAACGAAATCACGTGCGCACCTATCGGACGGACAGGCTTGGTGCCGTTACGTTCCTGTTATCGAAAGCGGGAGTCGAAGTACGTACCATTGAGAAGTGAATCAAGGCTCCGGGGTGCTGTCATCCGTTGTGGTATCGTCCTCTTCAACCACCGTCGGCGCGTTCTGATATTCCTCAATAATGCGGCGGGCCTCGTCCGCCTGCTCAGGATTTACGCGCACAACCACCCCGCCAACACCCGGGAAGATATTTTGAGTAGCGTCCAAACTGGTAACAATGGATTCGATTCCTGCCGAGGTGAGCAGTCCGTGCACCACCAGGGCCTCGGATTCCTGCTCCGTATCGAACACTTCCACCAACTGGGGATCAGCCTTGGGTTGGCTGCTCATAGCGTCGCCTCCTGTAAAGATTGGATGCTGCTTACCCGCAGAACGTCAACAGAACGGCGCAACCAAGCCAAATGCCGAGCCCATCGAAATCTTTTAGATAGTGATTATCCTGAGAAGAAAGGGGCATAATCCCAAAGACACCATGGATATTCCGCAATCTTCCAGCCATCGTAACAGCCGTGCAGAAACCGATCAGGAGAAGGTTGAGGAGCGGAAAAAACTACGCCGATTGCAAATCATGGTGGATATGGTGCTCTCAACCCTGAGTCAGGACCCGGATTTAACGCTGCACGAAGCGTTTGCCATGATTTCCAATTGCAAGACTGCGGCATTGGCCATGTTCCCGGGAAAAGAACTGGCTTTTGACATCATCTACAAACCGCGATTGGAGCGGGTGATCGACGAGCGCTTCGGGTGATGGATCGGCGCCCTACTTCTTGTCGATGCGTTGAAGTACAAAAGTCAGAGTGCCCCAGCTCAGACGAGCTCGCATCTGCACCGGAATGCGGGGTGAATCTTCCGAATACCAAATCCAGAGTTTCCCTTTATCGCGGACCAATCCAGTAGCGGCCTCCGGCTGCACGCGGATTGTCTTGAACGTTCCTGCCGGCGTCTTAATTTCCTCGCGGCCTTCCACGTGAAGAT
This sequence comes from Terriglobales bacterium, assembly GCA_037915955.1. Taxonomy (GTDB): domain Bacteria; phylum Acidobacteriota; class Terriglobia; order Terriglobales; family Acidobacteriaceae; genus Angelobacter. Next base: position 6,617 of record JBAIYI010000856.1, on the reverse strand, counting down.
TAATGTCCACAGTGGGCCCGCCATCATTCAAGGGAAAGCTGAACATCTTGCCGGGCTCCAGCGGTAAAGAGCCCACGTAGTAAATGCCGGAAAGCATGTCGGTTACGCAGGGCGGAATCTCATGCTCCACGTGTCTGCTGTCTTTCTTCTTGAGGTTCTTCTGGTCGAAGATTGACTTTGAATTCCCGTAGTCGAAGGTAATATTGGTTTCAACACGACGGAACCCCTCTTCTACGTGGCGCGAAGTACTGCGCGAACAGAAGGTCGCAGGATCGAAGAATGATTCCAGGCGGTCCTGCACGTGATAGAGCACCGCGACTGCACCCGCAGCATCGGCCGTGGCAACGATGCGGTTCTCGCGGCCCGCAGATTCCATGCGCAGCGTGGCAACTCCTGCGTTGAACACGCGCCACTGGGCTGCGTAAACGAATGTCTGGCCAACAGGGAACGTCAGGTTGGGGCGCGGCTTGGAAATAACCGGTGGCGAAAGTGACGGTTGTTCCTGCCTGGATGTTTGCGCGATGAGCCGGTTGGCACACCAAGCCACTGCCAGCAGAAAGCAAGCGAGTGTTGCCCCGCGGATCCAATTCCGAAGGGGCGCTCTCAACGATTCACCAGAACAGTCTTGATGACCAAAGCCAATAACATTAAAGCAGAACCGAGCGCGGCCTGGTACTCACGATGCTTCAGATACAGCTCGCGAGAAAAGCTGCCCCGGACATCGCCGCCAGAGGGATTGTAAGCCGATAGCCGCGGGAGCAGGCGAGGAACGTGGCAAGCGTATTCCGCATAGTTGCTGAAGATGGAAGCCAGATATTTCTCTTCTGCGCGGATCACGGGCAGATAGATGGCAAGAAACATCAACACAGACGCAGCAGCGATCCAGGGGTTCCGGGCCGCAATCAGAAACCCAACCGCGATCAGCACCGAACCAAGATAGAGCGGGTTGCGCGTGTAAGCATACGGCCCCGTAGTAGTCAGTTCACGGTTCTTGCGGATGTGACCTGAGGCGGCAGCGCGCAGCAGCAGACCGGCGATGATGAACAACGTGCCGGCTGCAATCCATCCCCTGTCGGGGTGCGCGAACCAGAGATAGCCCGCGGCAAATAAGAACCCCAGCGGCACGCGCATGCGCGTTGCAATGCGGGACCAGCTAGGCATGCGCGCCTCCCAGAAGCTGCCGCGCTGCAGCCAGAACTTCTTCAGCCGTGATCTTCAGCAGACCTTCGTCCGGCTTGCTGTGGTGGGAAAACGTGGTCTCGCTTTCGGGATGGCGAAGCACAATAGCGCGCGTGCCAAACGGACCTGTGCGTGCTGGATCCGTGGGCCCGTAAAGCCCGACTACTGGAACCCCAACCGACGCTGCAATGTGCAGTGGACCGGTGTCACCGCCGATGAAGAGCTTGCAGCGGCGAGTAAGCGCGATCAACTGGCTGATGGTGCAGCTTACCTGGAGGGCGGCACCGCAGCTGGCGGCAATCACACCACGCGCAAGCTCGTCTTCACCCGGACCGGCATTTACCAGCGTACGCAAGTTGTGTTTGGCCAAACCGGCAGCTACTTGCCCGAACCGCTCTGCAGGCCACTGCTTCCCGCTCCACCCGGCGCCTGGTGTAATCATCACAAATGATGCAACGCCCAGGCGGCGGAGCTCCGCTTCTGCCCACGTTTCTGCGGCGGGATCGCTTGGAAGCCCCGGCATCATGAGCTTGAAATCGCCGGCGCTGAGCTGGTCTCGTAAGGCGAGCGCTGCCATGGCGTGATTTTGCTCGATCACGTGCTCACCGGAACGGGGAAATCGTTGCGTGTAGAAGAACCGGGCAATCGATTCGCGAGGATCAACATAACCCGCGAAGTGCACAGAGTGGCTGAGGCGGCCAAAAACTGCCGACTTCGCATTGCCCTGGAAGTCCAGCGCGACATCATAATGAGCCGAGCGCAATCGCTTAAGATCACCGCGAATTTCGCCGATCGTTTTGCCCTTGAGCAGGTTCTTCCGCCAACGTGCCGTATTCACCGTATGGATCAGATTGGCAACAGGCTTTTGCGGACCGATGGCTTCTGGCTGGTCCTTGTGACCAGGCGCGGTAAGCAGCTCTGACCACTTCTCTTCCACGATCCACCCAATCGTCGCTGACGGCAGCGCGTGCCGGATGGCGGTAACGGCAGGCAGAGCGTGCAGAATGTCTCCCAGAGCGCCCAGTCGCACAATCAGGATTCGCATTCGCCCTTTCGCAGCAGCTCGGAAGTGGAATGGTCTTTGGGATCGCCGACAATGGCGACACGCCCGCCGGATGCATAGACGACATCGCGCTCAGGGACTGATTCGGCTGTGTAATCCGTGCCCTTGGCGTGCACGTCAGGGCGAATCAGCTTGATGATTTCGCGCACGTCGGGTGCGTCGAAAATGGTTACCGCATCCACGTCGGCCAGGGCGGCAAGCAATTCAGCGCGTTCGCGGTCCGGAACACGGGGCCGTCCAGGACCTTTGAGTGCGCGGGTGCTGGAATCAGAGTTTACCGCGACAATCAGCTTTCCACCGAGTTCCTTCGCGGCGCGAAGGTAGCGCACGTGGCCCACATGCAGCAAATCGAAACAGCCGTTGGTAAGCGTGATCTTCTCACCGGCAGCTCGCCACGCCTGGACTTGCTCGGCAAGTTCCTGAGCGCTCAAGACCTTTTTTACGGTGGAAGACAGATCAGCCCTCCACCACGGCGCGCAGCAGTTCTGCGCGGGTTACCGTCGCAGTGCCACGCTTCATAACCACTATGCCGCCCGCGTAATTCGCAAGCCGCGCCGCTGATTCGGGCTCTGCGCCGGTAGCCAGAGCTGCCGTATACACCGCAATCACGGTGTCTCCGGCCCCCGTAACATCAGCCACTTCATCACTTCCATAGATCGGAATGGAAACCGGCTTTTCGCCGCGCGTGAAGACCACCATGCCGTCCCGCCCACGCGTGACAAGCAGCGACTGCAGCTTCATGCGGTTGAGAATGGCCCTGCCTGCAGTCATCAGGCGCTCCGTGTCATTGCCAATCCGCGTGCGTAATGCATCTTCCAGTTCGGCCTCATTCGGCGTGGCAGCGGTGATGCCGCTGTAGTCAAGGGTCCGATAACGCGAGTCCAGTGTGACGGGAATGTCCCTTAGCGAGGCACGCGAGCGGATCACATCGAACAGCTGCGGCGTGGCGCAGCCGTAGCCGTAATCGGAAATCAGCAGCGCGTCTGAGGCGCGTATGTAACCTCGCGTCTGAAAGACAAGGTCGCGCATGGCGGAGCGATCCAGCGGTGTCTCGGGTTCGCGGTCCACGCGAATCACCTGCTGGCGAGGCGAATGTGTGGTCCCGGCCAGCACGCGCGTTTTGGTGACTGTGCTGCGCCCTTTGATCCGGCGAATTCCGCTGATGGATATGTGCTTTTGCCGGAATGCATGCAGCAGCATGCGGCCCGGTTCGTCATCACCGACAACGCCCACCGGCAGCACAGTCACGCCGAGGTCCGCGAGATTGTAGATTGCGTTACCTGCCCCTCCAGGGACCACGGTACGCTCGCGGTGGCGCAGGATCAGCACCGGCGCTTCCCGAGAGACTCGCGTGATTTCGCCGTAAATGAACTCGTCCGCGATGAGATCACCCAATACCGTGATGGTCAGCTTGGAAAAGTCTTCAATGATGCGAACCAGGCGGTCTGCCGGCTTGGAATTCTTCTGCATGGGTGAACAGAAATTCTCTCACGAGAGAGCTGGATTCGGCAGCCTGAATGCTGGTTCCACGCAAACACCGGGTCATTCAGGAGAAATGTTCAACGCCAACAGCAACTCTCGGATCACGGCCTCTGGGTCGTCAAAAGTCATTTTCAGCCTGGCGATCTGGAGTGGCTGAAGCGCCTGCCCCAGAGCGCCGAGATTGATTTCGTCTTTTTCTGTGGTGATGAATGTGCTCGCACCGATTTTGCTCTTCAGTGCGAGCAGGCGGTTGATGTCCGCTTCGCGATAGCGGTGGTGATCCCCAAACGCTACAGTCTGGGTGATTCCGCTGCCTGCCGCCGCGAGTTGAGCGAAAAATTGTTGCGGCCGCGCGATGCCGCAGAAGGCGATTGCATTTGCGATTTCACCTGCAAGCCGCAGCTCCCTGCGAACTTTCCAGAAGCGCGTCCCCTTACTGGCAATCGGAATGTCGTCAACGGAGGCGACCGCATCGGCACGCGCAAGAGCGCTGACGGGCTCACGCAACCGCCCAGTGGGCAGCAGGGAATCGTGCAAATCCATTGCCGGCAGCATAACAATGTCGAAATCCCGATGGAGGCGACGATGCTGAAACCCATCGTCCAGAATATGGAGGCGGCTATTGAAGCTGGATTCGGCCAGCCGCCCGGCCTCATATCGTTCCGCGCCAACGATCACAGGAGCATCCAGGGACCGCGCAATCAGCAGAGGCTCGTCACCGAACTCCGCAGCCGAACCTCGTGGATCAACCACCGCGATCTTCGTAGAACTACGGCCATAACCGCGGGAGAGAACATCAAATGCTACGCCGTGCTCTCTGAGCAATGAGCCGAGGGCAATGACAAAGGGCGTTTTTCCGCTGCCGCCAACCGAGATGTTGCCCACGCTTACCACGGGCCGCGTAAGGCGACGGACCGCGAGCAGCTTGCGATCATACAACGCGTTGCGCAACGCCACGCCAGCCCCGAAAATCGCCGAGAACGGGTTCAGCGGCTTCAAGAGTCACCACTCTCAAGCAGCACGCGCAGAGCAGCCAGTATTTTCTCCGTGGCGCCCGTGTTCTCCATAAACAGTTTCCTGGCTGTTCCGCCCAGCTGTTTGCGGGCAGCAGGATCACGCAGCAGACGAGCCATTTCCGGGCCTAGTTGCTTGGCGTCCACAACACCGAGCCCGCCGCCAGCGACAAAAATGTTCACAATCTCCCGGAAATTGAACGTATGCGGACCGGTGAGCACGGCCACGCCGAACTGGGCCGGCTCCAGGATATTGTGCCCGCCCAAGGGCACCAAACTTCCGCCGACGAACGCAACATCGGCCAGCGAGTAAACTGAGGCAAGCTCGCCTACGGTGTCGAGCAGAAAGACGCTTCGCGAGACCGCAGTACCAGGAGTCCACATGGTACGACGCACAAACTTCAACTCCCGCGCCCTGAGCATATCCGTAACTTTGCCAAAGCGTTCCGGATGCCGCGGAGCCAGAACGAGGACAGCCGCGGGGAACTCTCGCTGCACCTGCTCGAACGCGCTCAGTACTAGCTCTTCCTCGCCCTCCGTTGTGCTGCCACAGACGACCACCGGCGCACCTTGAGGAATGGCCGCACGCAAATCACGCACCAGGGATGATTCCCCTGCCTGGCGAATATCGAATTTCAAATTACCGCTGACGTGGACGCGCTCAGCGGGGGCGCCGATGGCCGCCAGGCGTTCGCCATCAGTTTTAGTCTGTGCCAGGAACAAGGTTACCCCACTCAGCACTCGGGAAAAGAACCACCTGAAGCGCCGATAGCGTGGGAATGATCGATCGGAAATTCGAGCGTTCACCACGGCCGTTTTGATCCGGCGTGCGGCGGCATCATGCATCAGGTTGGGCCAGAATTCGGTCTCAGCAAGCACCAGCAGGCCCGGGCGCAGTGCATTCATATAAGGCCGGATAGCAAAACCGAAATCCAGCGGCATGTAAAACGCGGTGTCTTCGCCAAAACGCTGGCGTGCCAGTTGCTGCCCAGTTGCGGTGGTGGTGGAAACAAAGACGGATCGCTCTGGATAAAGCGCTCGAAGGTCAGTCACCAAACGGCTTATCGCCAGCACCTCGCCGACTGACACAGCGTGAATCCAGATCGCCGGCTCCGTGCCGTTGAGCTTTAGCCTGGCGGGGACTCCGCCCAGCCGCTCGCGCAACCCCGCCCGATACTTGCCCAACCGCAGCATCTGGAAGAGCCACCACGGCGCAGAGAGCAACACCAGAAGGCCAAGCAGCAGGCTGTAAGCGATGTACATGAAAGGCACATTCTAGCCGCTAAACATAGCGCCGCTGATCCCAGCTGCGGGAAAAAGCATCGCGGCGAAGCCGGATCATCAATAATGCCGCAGGTTGTTAAAAGTCGCGCCGCCGAACGATAATCATGCCTGTGAAACTCAAGCACGCTGCCAGCCTGGTCCTGCTGCTAGCCATTGTTGCCTTTGCGGCAGACAAGGGCTTCAACCCTCCACCGGCCGCTCCGCCCATGACCTATCCGGCGCATGAAACCCACGATGACGAAAAGGTCACGATTGCCGTGGATCCGTTTGACGCGCCAGAGAAAGCCGCTGCGTTCCAGGTGAAGTACAACGAACTGGGTTTCCTGCCCGTGCGGCTGATTATTGGCAATGACGGCGACCGGCCTCTCATGCTCGATAAGGTGAAAATCCAGCTGGTCACAGCCGGCAACGAAAAGATCACCCCCGCCACGGAAGATGACATCTTCCGCCGGCTGGCTCGTCCGGAGAAAGCCACCGCACGCTCCAAGGTGCAGTTGCCAATCCCACTGCCACACGACAAAAATCCAATCAAAAAGGAAGCACGCGAAGAAGTGAGTGTGGCCTTGTTCCGCACTGTACCGGTCACGCCCCACTCC
>JBAIYI010000689.1:0-9224 GCA_037915955.1 Terriglobales bacterium | reverse complement strand
GTAGCTCTCGAATTTCAGCTTGTCATCGCTGAGGTTGAAGATGGCGTCCGCGCCCCAAACGTTCGGATCATTGGCCCGGCAGCGCGGCCCCAGTCCACCGCCCCATTCATCTGTGAAGAGGACCTTGGTACCGTCATTGTTGAACGAAGCCGAATGCCAGTACGCGTAGTTCGGATCATTGACCGCATCCACGCGCTTTGGATGTACCGGATCTTTGATGTCGAGCAGGAGTCCGTTACCGGAGCACGCGCCCGCCGCCAGACCGATCGCTGAGTACACCGTGATGTCGTGGCATTGGTCGCTCTCCTTTGGTTTTTCCGGGCCCTTCTTGCCGTGAGTGCCGGCGCTGCTCAGCGCATTAATGGCTCCGGTACGCGGATCCATGAATACACGCGGGCTTGAGACGATTTTTGCGTTCTGTGGCGCAGCCACAGGCACCTTGATCACGTCGATGCGGAACAGCGCTGTGTTCGGATCTTTTTCGGGCTGTTCGCCGGAGCATCCCGCCAGTTCTTCTGCCGGACGGACATAAGACGTTCCGGAAACATAGATGTAAACATTCTCTTTATCTTTGGGATCGATCACCAGAGTGTGCGTGTGTGAGCCGCGGCAGGTCTGCACGGCGGCCACCTGCTTCGGATTGCGGATATCAGAAATGTCAAAGATTCTTACGCCACGGAAGCGTTCTTTCTGTGCGGAAGGAACACGGCGCCTGGTTTCTTTGCTCTTGTCCGCCTCGGGCGTCGGCGAGGGAGTCGGATCCGGAGGGAACGCCTGCGTGCCGCAATCCAGGCGGCCGTTCGACATCTCCACAGACATGAAGAGCAGGTTCTTGTAGACAGATACGTCCCCCTGGCCGCCCGGACACACCAGTGAGGTCACCAGCTTTGCCTTCGCCGGATCGGCAATGTCATAGATGCTTACGCCGTAAAAGTTTCCCTGGAACAGGTGGTTGCCCTGGAATGCCAGGTCAGAGTTCGCAAAAGCCAGCTGGGCAAAAATCATCTGGATGTTCTTGGGCATCTTGCTGGTGTTGCTCATGCCCAGCTTTCCCAGCATCGCCTTGGCTTTCGGATCATCAGGATCCGAAGCGCCGAGCTGGAACGCTTCCGGTTTCTTGACCAGCACCAGGTGCTTCATCCCCTTGGCGGCCTCACCTGCGTTGTAAAGACCGGGAGCCAGCTTGGCGCGCGGGTCATTCGTATCCGCTCCTGTCATGCCGGGCGGCAGAGTCGGAGGCGGTTCGGGTGCAAAGCGTTCTTCCTCGTCTTCACCCGCTTTCGCGGGCGATGCCGAAGGTGAGGGAGCTGGTGATGCGGAAGGTGTGGGCGTAGGAGTCTGCGCATGGGTGCGCGGCTGGCTTACGCCGAACAGGAAAATGATCGCGGCCATGGCCGCGAGAAAACTGGGCACTCGATTCATCGTTTCTCCTCGGGGGTTTCCTTCTCCAACATTCCTTGCATGATCTTGATTTCAACTCGTTGTGTATTGTCCGCGTCAGTCGCGAAGTCAAACAACTCTGCGTCCTGCCCCGCGCCTGCCGTATCAAACAGGTTCTTGACCATGGTCAGCGCGCCTTCATGATGCTGAATCATCCCGGTCAGGAACAAACGGTCAAACTCCGGGCCTTGTGCCTTTCGCAAAGCATCCATCTGCCGCGGTGTGAGCATGCCGGGCATCAGTTGCATCGGCTTTCCAGAGCGGTCCATGTCCGGCATGCCTGGCATGGACAGGGAAGCCGGCTCTCCGCGCGCGGTGAGCCAGCGCTTCATGAACTTGATTTCGTCGGTCTGCGAGCTGCTGATTTTTGCTCCCAGCTCTCGCAGGGCCTTGTTCTCCGTGTGCGACGGAATCAGCGCGGTCATCTCCACGGCCTGGCCATGGTGCATGATCATGCCCTGCATGAACTCCACATCTGCGGGCGACCGCGGCGGCAGCTTCCCCCTTGTGGACGCCGGCAGCTTCTTACTGGGCTTTCCCGGCGCTCCAGGCTGAACTACAGAAGGCGCGTCTGGACCGGCTTTCTGTGCCTGAGCTTGCCAACCCAGGCCCGAGGCGAGCACGGCCACCATGGTTGCAGAGAGAGACCTTCTTTGGAAAATATGAAAAACCTTCATGGGCAATCGCGGATCGCGAAACGGAATACTAACAGAATCGCCCTGTATAAGGCGTCTCGCCGCCTGCGTTGGGGACGCCGGTGCCTGAATCAGAGCCTTTCGTCCCTTACCGATTCAGTGTTACCCTAATTGAGACCACCCTGCGCGCCCGTAGCTCAGCTGGATAGAGCGATTGCCTCCGGAGCAATAGGTCGGGAGTTCGAATCTCTCCGGGCGCGCCAGCTTCTCGCATCTGCCTTTGAATTTCTGCGGGTCCGAGCCTGCTGACGGCACGGAACCAATTACCTGGATCCGACGTGCCGATTGATCCAGACAACCAGCCATTGGGCTATGGTCAGGCTGTTCTTGTCCTGCATCAGCATGTGAGAGTTACCGTGAATCCCGATATCGGGCAGCACCGTCACTTCCGCCTTACCGCCTGCAGCATTGGCGGCTCGCACAAATTCACGGCAAAGTTTTAGCCTGGGCGCCCAGCGGGTGGACTGATCAACGTAGTCCCCGAATAGCACCAGGATGGGCAGTCCTTTGAACGGCTTCATGTCATCCGTCGCGGCCGGGCAGGCGGCCGGTTCAATGGCTATGATCCCCGCGATGCCCTTTGTGCTGAGGACTGCAGTTTGAAACGGATAAATGCCGGATTGCGAATGACTCACCAGGACGCTGCCGCCCAGCTTTTGTGACAATTCAGAAAGCGCAGGAACTGTGGGATTGGGGATGGGTAAGCTGTCAATCCAGTCTGGCACCATCTGTTTCCAAAACTCCGTTTGTGCTTCCAGCGGAAATTGCAGGCCTGGAAAGATCTTCGGGTATTCTGGGCCGAATCGAAATATCTTCCAGGCTCCTTCGTGCGTTGCAGAGAACACGCGGGGAAGTTCTTCCACGGGTGCCTTGTTTGCTTTGAAAGCGTTGATCGCGGCCGGACTGCCGGCCGAACGACCTCGCCATGCCTGGTCCACGACATATACAGGAAAGCCCATACGGAGGAAATATTCATCCCAACCCATGCGGCCGTCAGGAGTCGTTTCCCATGTTTTCCCCGTGAGGCAACAGCCATGAATCAGCGTAAGCGGGTAATGCCGTTCAGAGTGAGCCGGCACCTGATAGTGCACGTAGATCTGATCGACCGTAATGGTGCCAGAACTGGGAAAGTTAGGGCTAAGGGAAAGCGTGTCGGAGTGCACGTCGCGACCGCCGACGAAGAAGCTACCCTGTTTTTCCAACTCCAGTGATGAAGAAGCCTGGACAGGTTGGCTCTGCGCAAGCAATGCAGCAGAAGCTGCTGTCACCAGTCCGATGAGCCGAAGAATTCGGAACAGCATGGCGCTGAGACCTCCTGGTCCTGCAACAGCAGCTGGGCCTTGCCTTGCTGACGGTGTTACAGGTGGATTGCGGGGAGAAGTCTCGATTGAGTTCTTGGAGTTTCCCAATCTCAGGCTAGCGAACTCGATTGACCGCGGGCAACTGTTAGAGATAACAGTGCGCGTTCCTGCTCTATATTCAGGCCTTTAGAGTCGAAAGTAGAAATCCTGAGTGCTACAGTATGTGCAGGGTGCTATCTGCTCATCCCGCCCCTGGCGCGTTGTATCTCTCCTGAAAGCGCGGCAATCAGGCCCGGGTCATCAACGTCTGGGGGTGCTGACCTCAAAACGGCCAGAGCCTGCTCCGGATCGGTGACCCTCAGTACGTTTGCCAGCACAATGTAAGGCACGGCCACCTTCGGGTTCAATTGGATGCATTTTCGCAGTGACCCCTCGGAAGCAAACATCTGTCCGTTTTGCAGAAGCGTCACACCCAGGACAAAGTTACTTTCCCACTCCTGAGGGGCAAGCTCTACCGTGCTTCTGGCCAGCTGCAGCGCTTCCCGTGGCTGCCCCTTCTTGAGCAATTCACCCACCAGCAGGTTGCGCGGTCGGATGCTTAGCGGAGAGACTTCAAGCGCGCGCCGGTAGAGCGCCTCATTGCTGTGCCACGTCTTCACCTGCCTCACTGTTACTACAGCCAGCAGGAGCGCGAGGACCAAAAGCAGAACCCGAGGGATTGCAACCGGTAATCGCGGGATGAACTTGAGCCCGCTTACCACCAGAAAGCAGACCGCTGCCACAGCCAGGTAGTTGTACCGATCGTGCGCAATGTCGTTCTGGAGGAAAACCCGTACTCCAGCGAGGCTGGGGGCGAGAGTGATCCACCAGAAAGCCCCAAAGTAAGCTGCAAGGTTTCTTCGCTTCAGCCCGATCAAAATGATCGCAACACTGATCATGCCCGCCACACAAGGGATCCAGAATGCTGAAACCGGCCAGCCACGCACGATCTCAAGGTCATACCAACCGGCCAGCCTTACCGGCCAGAGTGCCTGGCGCAGGAAAAAGGAAGAGAGCATGGGAGCCGTACTGGCGACATTGGCCCACGACTGCTGCGGTGAAGTGTGCAGGGCATTTGCTCTTGAGAGCGCATAAATTGCGACTGGAACAACGGCTCCCACCCAGGTCATCATTCGTCGCTGCAGGTTTTCCCGCAGATCCGGCGCGAAAAAGAGAGAGTGCAGGATCATCAGAACGGGTAGCGCTACTCCCGTCTCTTTCGTCCACATGGCTGCCAGGGCCAGGATTCCGGCCAAAGCCAGCCACCCCCATCGACCGGACTTTGACCACTTGAAATAAGCTAGCAGGCCTCCGAAGACAAACACGCCGAGCAGAACATCGACCCCGCCTGTAAGCCATGCCACGCTTTCCACGTGAACCGGATGCAATGCAAACAATAAGCTGGTGAAGAACGCGGTCGTCTGTTCAATTCCCGCGGAGAGCAGCAAGCGCCAGAACAGAATTACACACAGTGCATACAGCAACAGAAGGGCCGCATGCCAGGGCATGGGGTGAAGACCGAAAAGTTTGTAATTGACGAGCAGCCAGACATGCAGAAAAGGACGATAGTAGCGTGCCCCCGCCGAGCCGCTCTCCCACACATCATGTGTGAAATAAGATGGCAGCGCGCTCCAGTGATGGACTGCTTCGTTCTGGACGATCTGCTGATTGTCATCGAGTACAAGGAAGGGAAAGGAAATTACCTGTAAGTAGGTAGACAGAGTAGCTGCGATGAGTAGGACAGCCAGCAGTGTTGCACCGTCCCTTCGGGTCTTTGTTGATTCGCGCTGCTCCTGAGGAGGAGACACTTGCTCGTCCGCCTCTAACATCTGGCGTGTACTGGATTCATCTCTGTCCATGGCCTTAGGACGTAAAGATAGCACAGCCGCCGCGATGATCAGGGGCATGCATCGCACGCGATGGTTGCTGTCCCTCAGCTGGCGCGCTGCAGAACCGCTCGCGCACGCGAACCCTAAGCTCGGGTGGCTCTCAACGGAACGACTTCGCGCTGTGATCTGCGTTGCCCTTTGTGATGTACGTCACGCGTCACCTCTCAGTTATCTTGAAGTGCTCAAAAGCCGGAGCTACACTCATTTGTTTGGCCGAAGGACCTGCCTTTATGAGCCAGTCACTGCTGCCGATACAGGCAGTCGCAGAGAAACTCCACCTGCCCGAGACCTATTTTGAACCCATCGGGCGATACGGCGCCAAGATTAAGCTCGACCTGCTGCACGACGCAAAGTTCCCGAAAAAAGGGAAACTGATCCTGGTAACGGCAACCACGCCCACCGCTTCTGGTGAAGGCAAGACCGTTACTTCAATTGGTTTGACGCAGGGACTCGAGCGCATTGGAAAGCGTTCGATCATCACGTCGCGCGAACCTTCTCTCGGACCGGTGTTTGGGATGAAGGGCGGGGCTGCCGGAGGAGGTAAGTCGCAGATCGAGCCCAGCCAGAAGATCAACCTGCATTTCCACGGCGATTTTCACGCCATTACTTCCGCACACAACCTGCTGGCCGCGCTCCTTGACGCTCATATCTTCCACGGCAACGAACTGGACCTCGACCTCGACCAGATCACGTGGCCGCGCACTATGGACATGAATGACCGTGCGCTCCGCCGCATCATCATCGATATCGGCGAGAAGAAAGGTGTGCTCACGCGCAATACCGGCTTTGTGATCACCGCTGCCTCTGAAGTCATGGCCATCATGGCCCTCGCCGGCAGCTATGAAGATTTGCGCAAGCGGCTGGATTCCATCGTCGTTGGCGCTTCGCGTTCCGGCAAGCCGGTCCGCGCCGCCGATCTTCAGGCCAGCGGCGCCATGATGGCCCTGCTGAACGAAGCTCTGATGCCAAATCTGGTACAAACCACCGAAGGCACTCCGGCCATGGTTCACGCGGGGCCGTTTGGCAACATTGCTCACGGCACCAGTAGCATTGTTTCGCACAACATGGGCCTCCGACTTGCCGATTACGTTGTGAATGAAGCCGGGTTCGCGGCTGACCTTGGAGCAGAGAAGTATTTTGACATCGTCATGCGCAGCTCCGGCAACGCGCCTTCGTGCGCTGTGCTTGTCACCACGGCGCAGAGCTTGCGCAATCAGGGTGAAGGCGATCTGGAACGCGGACTGCCAAACCTTGAGCGTCACGTTCAGAACCTGAAGAAGTTTGGTGTCCCAGTAGTGGTTGGCATTAACCGTTTTCCAAATGATACGGAAGCCGACCTCAGGCGCATGGCTGACTATTGCCGCGAATTAGGCGCAGTAAGTGCCCTTAACGAGGCATACGTCAAAGGCGGCGAAGGAGCGATCGAACTGGCCGAACGCGTGGTTGAAGCCATCGATGGCAACACCAGACCGAACGTACAGCCGATTTACTCGCTCGAAGACTCGCCGGAGGACAAAATCGCCAAAATCGCCTCGCAAATTTATGGTGCTTCGGGCGTCACCTTCAGCGAGAAGGCTCTCGCCAAAATCAACCTCTATAAGAGCTGGTGCTTTAGCAGACTGCCCGTCTGCATTGCGAAAACACAGTATTCATTTTCTGACAACCCGAAGCTGCTGGGGGCTCCCTCCGGTTGGACTCTGAACGTAACCGATGCCACTCTCTCAGCCGGCGCCGGTTTCATGGTCGTGATTTCCGGGAACATGATGCTGATGCCGGGGCTGCCGAAGGTCTCGCGCGCCACCACCATTGACGTGAACGCAAGCGGAGAAATTCTCGGCGTCTGAAGGGAACCGGGCCGGCCGGATCTCCGTATCACCATGCAGAGGCGAACGTATGATCAAGTTCCTGCTGTGGTGCATTCTTCTGTTACTGTGCTGGCCGCTCGCTCTGCTCGCGCTGGTCCTTTACCCGTTCATCTGGCTTTTGTTGCTTCCGTTCCGGATCGTTGGCATCGCCGTGGGCGGCGTCCTGGAACTGGTGAAGGCGATTATCTTCCTGCCCGCCAGGCTGTTGGGCGGCAGAGCATAGTCAGTCCACAAGAGAGAATCGACCGGCCCTGAGGCCACCCAGCCTTCCTGACCAACCCGGTTTACCTACCGCTTACGACGAAGAAACAGCAGAAGAATGTTGCTGATTCGGAGAACCTGTGTGACTGCATTTACAATCGAATACAGCGGGAACCCGGTGCTTGCCGGGTCTCGACTGGATAGCAATGAAACCTTTTCTTGAGACAGTTCGCGAACGCGTCGTGATTTACGACGGCGCCATGGGCACGCAAATCCAGCAGCGAAATCCCTCGCTGGACGACTTCTGGGGCAAGGAAAACTGCTCTGAAGTTCTCAACCTGAGCCGGCCTGACATCATTAAAGACATTCACGCCACCTACTTCAAGGCTGGCGCGGACGTGGTGGAGACCAACACGTTTGGCGGCAGCCGGATCGTACTGGCTGAGTTCGACCTGGCGGATAAAGTTCACGAAATCAATAAACGCGCCGTCGAACTAGCCCGCGAAGTGGCGGCAGGTTTTTCCAATAACAGTAAGCCCCGATACGTCGCCGGCTCTATCGGCCCGGGCACCAAGCTGCCTTCACTCGGCCACATTGGTTACGACGAAATGTTCGACGCCTACCTGGAGCAGTGTCTCGGACTTCTCGACGGCGGCGCGGACATTCTGCTCATCGAAACCTGCCAGGACATTCTCCAGACCAAAATCGCCATCGCCGCCGCTTACGAAGCCATGAAAAGGGCGGGCAAGCATGTTCCCGTGCAGGCGCAGGTTACGCTTCAGGAATCCGGTACCATGCTGCTGGGAACCGAGATCAGTGCGGCAGAAACCGCCCTTGAGCCTTTTGATTGCGAAATCGTGGGCTTGAACTGTGCCACCGGTCCCAAAGAAATGAATGACGCGGTGCGCTACCTTGCGCACAACGCGCCGAAGGAAATCTCCGTCCTGCCCAATGCGGGCCTGCCGCAGAACGTTGGAGGTCATGCGCACTACGGCCTCACACCCGAAGAACTCGCCGACTGGCACAAGAAATTCATCACTGAATATGGCGTACGTATCGTTGGCGGTTGCTGCGGTACGGGTCCCGATCACATCCGCAAAGTTGCCGAAGTGTGTGCGAACCTTGAACCCGCAAAGCGCGAACTTACCGTCACACCCGCGGCCGCCAGCGCGTACAGCAGCGTCCCGCTCGATCTCGATCCCAAGCCGCTGATCGTCGCCGAAGAAATGAACACCACCACGCGCGTGGAGCATTTCCGCAACATGGTGCGCGGCGGCAAGTACGACGACATTCTTACCCTGGCGAAGAAACTGGTGGGCGAAGGCTCGCACATGCTGGACGTCTGCTGTGCCATCGTCGGTGAAGACGAAAAGGCTTATATCAGCTCCATTCTCGACAAGGTCGCCACTCGCGTCCCCGCGCCAATTCTTGTGGATTCCACCGAGGCTGATGTCATTGAAGAAGCGCTGAAACGCATCCCCGGCAAGGCGATTATCAATTCCATCAACCTCGAAGACGGCGAGAAGCGCACCTCCAAAGTCCTGCCCATGGCGAAGAAGTATGGCGCCGCCGTGATCGCGTTGACGATCGACGAAGACGGAATGGCGCTCACTGCCGATAAGAAAGTCGCAATCGCCAAGCGCATTTATCAGCTTGCAACTGAGAAGTACGGAATCCGGCCCATCGATCTGATCTTTGATGCACTCACTCTGCCCATCTCCACCGGCCAGGAAGAGTACAAGACCGCCGGCATTGAAACGCTGCAGGCAATCAAGCGCATCAAGCAGGAGCTGC
>JBAIYI010000569.1:0-6427 GCA_037915955.1 Terriglobales bacterium | reverse complement strand
CTGCTGGCCGCCGCCGTGCTCACCGTGGACACGCTTTTCCTCGGCACCTTCGGCCTGTTCATCCTGGTCGCCATTGCCACCTTTGTGAGCATGGAGATGCGCCGCTCAGAAAAAGAAGCGCTGGTCGTGGAGATCCCCGAGCGCCTCGAATCCAGGTTCCAGACTTCGCTGGCGAGCATGGCCGGCCTTCTCGGGGTACTCACGCTCGCTGGCTCCGCGGTTATCTTCTTTCTGATCCCGCGTACCAACACCGCAGGCTATCTGCGTAACCTGGGCAATGAGGCCACCATTGTCACCGGTTTCAGCCAGGAGGTGCGGCTCGGCGGCATCGGCCAGATCCAGCAATCGAGCGCGCCCGTGATGCACATCAAAGTGCTGTGGGGGAAACTCCCGGCAGACGTAAAGTGGCGCGGCCTCTCTCTGGCAAACTTTGACGGGCAGCGCTGGTGGAATCCGCATGAAGAGCGGCAGTTCCACGGACTGGCCGGAGCACTCGATCTTTCCCAGAGCTTCAACCCTCCTGACTGGCAGAACCAGCCGTTTCTGCGCCGCCACATCTCCACGCTCGGATACAAGGTGGTGATGGAGCCGGTCGGGCTCGATCTTTTCTTCCTCGCTCCGGTCCCTATGAAGCTCTCCGGCGACTACCGCGTCGTCGAAATCACGTCGGACGGCGCCGTCTACAACGCGCATCCCGGATCAGGGCAGATCGGAACCAGCGACGTTGAAAACTCTCAGCCCATCGGCAGCTACACCGCTGAGGCTGACACGCGCAATCTTGAGCCCCTGATCCGCGACAGCAACTCCACTGCCTATCCTCCGGCCATTGCCAACATTTACCTGCAGATGGCGCGCATTGATCCGCGTATCCGCGAACTGGCAAAGCAGATCACCGCAGGCGCACCCACAAACTACGCTCGCGCCAAGGCCATTGACACTTACCTGCATGAGAACTTCGGCTACACGCTGGAGCTGCCCGGGAACCGCCCGCGCGACCCGCTGGCCTATTTCCTGTTCGAGCGGCGCAAAGGGCACTGCGAGTACTTCGCTTCGTCCATGACCATGATGCTGCGCTCGCTGGGCATCCCTGCGCGCGTGGTGAACGGCTTCCGCGGCGGCGAGTACAACGACCTTACCGGCAGCTACATCGTCCGCCAGAAAGACGCGCATTCCTGGGTTGAGGTCTACTTTCCTGAAGCGGGCTGGGTCACCTTTGATCCCACACCCGCGGCCAGCTTTGGCCAGCAAGAGACGCGCTGGTCGCGCCTGACCTTATACATGGACGCCGCCAGCGAACTGTGGCGCGAATGGATCATCAACTACGACTTCAGCCACCAGATGCGGCTGAGCACCCAGATCAGCACCAGCGCCAACACCGCGCAGTCGCACACGCGCCAGTGGTTCAACTTGAAATATGAGGCCGCGGTCGATCGCGTGCTCCGCTTCCAGGCCCGGCTGCAGCGGCTCACGCCTTCTGAGATGGCCACCATCTGCGTTGTTCTTGGACTGCTGCTGGCGCTGCCCTTCATACCGCGCACGTTGCGCAAGATTGAGGCGGCCCGCACTGCCCGCAATCCGCAACAGGCGCCACGCAGCGCCGCCAGCTTCTGGTATCTGCGCTTCCTCAAGAGCCTTTCCCGCCAGGGCTTCAAAAAGACGCCCGGCCAGACTCCGGTGGAGTTCGCCTCGTCCATTGACGATCCCGCGATGCGCCATGAAGCCGTCGTCTTCACTGAGCACTATGAGCGCGCCCGCTTTGACGAATCCGTGGAAGACGCCGAGCGCCTGCCCCATCTCTATGAAGAAATGGCCGGTCGGAAAAGATAGCCGCCCTGCGTCGCGATTGCCCCTCACTCAGCCTTGCTCAGTGTTCATTTTCTGCTCGTCTTGCGGCTGAACTGAGAGTTCATCCATGGATCCACTCGGTGCGCACCATCGAGACAAGGACGATTTGCCGAATTGCCAGTTGCTATTTGCTTTGCTATTCGCGCCTTTTCGCGCTGATTCGCAGCCACCAGGTTTTGCCGTTCCGCTCACCCGATCTCCCGATCACTCAATTCTGAGGAGGGGGTACCACCCTGGGGTAACTAGCATTCCAAACGACTTACGTCGCAACTCCCCGGCCCCTCCCCGGCGAGTTCGCCAAAGCCCTCGCCAAAGCCCTCCCCGGAATTTCGGGGAAGCTCCGTGCACCTCTCATGACCGGCCGATCCTCTCCCGGTTTACCACATTGCCAACAGCTCATGCCCAGATCCAGCCCCAAGCTAGGAGCCAGTAGCTAGTAGCTAAATTGTCAAACGCGGATGACCTGCGGACACCCCAAGCAATGAAAATGCGGTAGAGCGTAGACTTTTTCTGCCGAGTTTTCCGGGAAGACAGTAGGTCTTTATGGTGAGCTCGATCCCGCTTGTCAAACTTGTCCAGCTGGCGTTTTTGAGTATTCGAAGATGGTGCTTTTAAGCCCGTGAGGCAAAGTTCGTTTCATGTTGCGCCGGCTCCGGCACTCGGCAGAACGGAGTCCCTCATGAAGAAGTTTCTGCCCTGCTGTGCCGGTATCGACGTCGGAAAACGGGAGATGACAGCAACCATCCTCACCGGTTCGGCCGACGTGGAGCCTGTTCAGCAGACTCGCACCTTTGGCACCATCAACCAAGAGTTGATCCGGTGCCTCCAGTGGCTTCAGGCCAATCAGTGCGCCACAGTTGTGGTGGAAAGCACAGGAAGCTATTGGATTCCAGTCTGGAACGTTCTCAGTGAACAGCTCGCTGTGATTGTTGCCAACCCGGAACACGTCAAAGCTCGTCGCGGCGAGAAGACCGACCCTGAAGATAGCCGCCGCCTTGCCGAACGACTGCGCGTCGGTGATGTGCGCGGGAGCTTCATCCCGAACCAGGACATCATCGAACTACGCGACCTCACCCGCCGGCGCAAACGGCTGCTCTTCAATGCCAACAGCGAACGCAATCGCATTCAAAAGCTGCTCGAACACGCCAACATCAAGATCGGCAACGTGGTCAGTGATGTCTTTGGTGTTTCCGGTCAGGCCATTCTCCGCGCTCTACTGGAACATCCTGACCAGCCGCCTGCGGAGTTGGCCGAACTGGCCAAGGGGACGGTGCGCCACAAGCGCGCAGCCCTCCGCGAGAGTCTGGAAGGACACAGGCTCAACGAGCACCTGCGCTGGATGATTCAGCACAGTCTCGATCACCTGGTGTTTCTCGAACAGCAGATCAGCGCCATTACAGAGCGAACGCTGGAGAAGCTGAAACGCTTTCAACGCGAGTATGAGCTGCTGCAGACCATTCCTGGGATAGGGCCTGAGACTGCGGCCGTCATCATCGCCGAAACCGGTGCCAACATGGCCCAGTTCCCCAGCGCCCGCCACCTGACCAGTTGGGCAGGAGTCTGTCCCGGCAACAACCGCTCTGCCGGAAAGCAAAAGAGCTCATCGATCAAACGAGCTAACAAATGGTTGCTGGCAGCGCTCGTGCAATCGGCTTGGGCTACGGTGCGGGACCGAGGCTCGATCTTCCGCAAGCGATTCTATCGCCAGATGCTGCATCGAGGAAGGAAGCGCGCCCTCATCTCTGCCGCTCGAGCACTGCTGGCGGTGGTGTGGCAGGTCTTGCATAAGGGCGTCCCTTACGCCGAACCCACCAACGAACTATTCCAACAGCGAGAGCGGAGCAAGAAAGTACGACATCACTTGCACCGACTGCAGGAACTCGGCGTGGATATCACACCTATCGAGCTTCCACCCGTTCCCCAAACTCGCAAACCTCACCCGGACTCCACTCGCCCGCTAGGAGCGCTTGGCATCCATGCCCGCTAAAACAATATTCAGTTGTGAAAGATCGAACCCGCCATAGACGGAGCCTCCTGGGAAGCATTTTCGAGGCAAAGATCTTCTCAAGTACTCAACTACCAATTACTAAGTACCTGCATTCGCCTGGGCAAATCACGCTAACTTACAACAGCTTTGCTGCACGAATCAACAGCGAAATTGGCCAGTGTCTCTCCTCGTCCAAAGTCCCGCAAGTGATTACACCGTCCATTTTGGATTTTTGGCAGTTTTGGCCTTCCCGTGCAATGTCCTTTTCACATTTTTCTTGCAATCCCTGCGCATCGGAGCATAATGCGCGAATCCCCCTTGGTGCTTTACTCCGTAGGTATATCGCAAGCAGGAGGAACTTATGGGCTCAGCACCAATCACCGCGCCGGATATCGCCGAAGCTCGTCGCAAGGTCGTCGAGACTGATTTCTTTGCTCTCTGCCATCTAATGCTGTGCCAGCTCTCCTACTCCGGCGAGGACAACATCAAAGATGCCCGTGCACGCATCACCACGCGCCTGCCCAACCTTCCCACGCCGCCGGATGCCGTGGACGGCAAGTGGAAGCTGGCCTGGGGACCCGAAATCACCGACGACAACAGCAACCTCATGTTCGCCGCCGAGTTTGTGACCAAAGCCGGCGAGAGACCGGTATATTCCACCATCGTGATTCGCGGTACTGACGTGGAGTCCTCTCCCGCGGGAATCCTCAAGCAAATCTTTGAAGATTTTCATGCCAGCGAGCAGACGGCGTTTCCGGAGAACAATACCCTGGGTGCGAAGATCTCTGCCGGCACAGACGGCGGACTCCAAGGGCTGCTCAAAATGCAGGATGGCGGCCGCAACATCACGCAGTACGCCAATGACTTTGCCGGGGCGAACCCAGACGCGCCCATCGTGGTCACCGGCCACAGTCTGGGCGGGTGCCAGTCCACCGTGATGGCCATGCATCTGTCACTCAACGTGAAGCCCGCGCCGCCGGCTCCTCCGCCACCCATTGTGCCGGTCACCTTTGCTGCGCCCAGCGCCGGCAACCAGGCCTTCGCCAATCTTTATGAGCAGAAGTTTCCTGCGTCGCGTCGCTGGTTCAACAATATTGATCTGGTGCCTATGGCCTTCGCGCAGCTGCAGCAGATGGAGCAACTGTGGGAGCAGTGCGGGCGACCCATGCCGGGACTTTTCCAGAAGATCATTCAGTTTTATCGGGAGGAGGTCCTTGGCATACAGGGCATCGATTATGTTCAGCCTGCGACTCATCCGAAGCAATTGGACGGGGAATGTCAGCCCCCGAATGCCCCTCTTTTAATCGGCACAGAAATCAATGACGTGAACGCTTTCATTCTGAATGCATTCGGCGCCGTCGCACAAAAGTTCGCAAGCGTACCATTCCTGCATCCCCGTACACCAGACCTCGTAAATTGGTTCAAGGAACTTCTCTTCCAGCATCTGATCTACACCGGCTACTGGGACGCTGTGCATGATTACTCCCAGGAGGTCGGCAAGTTCGGTTGGCCGTTCCCGTTGAAACCGATTGGGCAGGGGATTTAGCGCGGAAGCGCCTCGCCGGCTGATTCATCTATCTCTGAGATTTGCGACCTTCGCGTACTTTGCGTTGAACTCGGTGTTTCCCGCGCCGTTCTTTAGGTTCACTCCTCCGGTAACTTTGGCGCCTTCTGGAACCGTTCTAAGCTGGCCGAGCATGCTGAAAAGAAAAGCTTTGCTCGTTGCTTGCTGTTCCTTGCTTATTGGAGTCATTCGGGCACAGGAAGGGCCCACGCTGGCGGACCTCGCGCGCCAGGCTCGCGCCAAGAAGGGAACTGCTCAGCCGGCAGCCGCGACGCACAACAACGCCGGCAGCACCACTGCGCCCGGTTCAGCGAGCACTTCGCAGAATAATCCTGCCAGCACACGACCGGCGACCTCAGCCGGCACACCTGCGCCGCCCGCCTCGCCTGCTGAAGTCATGGCGCCGTTGCGTCCGCCTGAGAACACGGCGAAGACATCGAGCGGGCCTGCGCCATACGACGACGACAACGGTTTGAAGGAGTATGAAGCGTCTATCCGTGCGCTGCTGCAGCAGGAAAAGTTCGAGCAACTGGATACCATGGCCAGTGAATTTCGCGCGACCAAGGCGCGATTCCCCGGCGGCTTCTGGAAAATCCACATCTTCTATATGCCGCTGTACGAACCTGCCGCGGGCTGGCAAAAGGCTACTGATGATGATTACGCAGCCCACATTGCACTGCTACAGAAGTGGATGACGCAGCGGCCCATGTCCATTACGCCGCGTGTTGCTCTTGCCGGAACCTATCTCTCTTACGCGCAGCAGGCCCGTGGCGGCGGATACGCAGACACAGTCACCGAAGAAGGCTGGCGGCTTTATGGTGAGCGCTCCGAAAAAGCCGGCAAGATCCTGGCCGATGCTTTTGCGCTTCCGGAGAAGTGCCCGGAGTGGTTCCTGGAGATGCAAGCCGCAGTGAACATGCAGGACGCCGGCGCGGACGCGCAGAATGCCATATTCGAAAAGGCCGTGGCCTTTGAACCCGATTACCAGTATTACTACCGCGTCAGGGCGGAATTCCTGCTGCCCAAGTGGG
>JBAIYI010000416.1:0-4442 GCA_037915955.1 Terriglobales bacterium | reverse complement strand
CAAACGACTATTTCCGTCCGACTCTATAGCCAGCATGCCCAGCGGCGCCTCAAGATCACTGCCCAAGCTGGCGAGTTCCGCTGGCGCTCGTGCGCAACCTGCCAGGCAAACTCCGCCACCCAGCTCTCCATTCGTCTGGCAGCCAATAAGCTTCAGCTTCAGGAAGGTGCGGCGGTGGAAGAGGTATTCGTCGAAGGCGCGTACCGCATCATTCCCGAGCAGGGACTGAAAGCTGCGCTTGCCGCACCTCTCGAACTCAGGCCCGCCGAAGGCACCATCCTGATGCTGACCTCAGTCCCTCTGGAAGACTACGTGGTCGCGGCTCTGGAAGGTGAGGCCGCAATCTCCCAGCAGCCGGAAGCTCTCAAGGCCATGGCGGTTGCCATCCGTTCCTATGCGGTCCATTTTCGGGCACGTCACCGCGGTGAAGGCTTTGATCTTTGTGACAGCACGCATTGCCAGGCCTTGAACTTCACCGGTGCCACGGCGGCGGTGCGGACTGCGGTGCAGGCTACGCGCGGTGAAATGCTCTGGTACGGCACAGAAACAGCCGCCACATATTTTCACCAGAGCTGCGGCGGGCAAACCGCAGCGGGCACAGAAGCCTGGCCGGACATCAGCGCGCCTTACTTGAAAAGCCATGCCGATCCCTTTTGCCTGCGTGCCACTCCCATGGTGTGGCGTACCGAATTCTCACGAGCTCAGATCCAGGAATCCCTTCAGCAGCGGGGCCTCACAACACCCGCAAACTGGTCGCGGCTTGAAATTACTCAGCGCACCGCCAGCGGTCGCGCCCTTCGGCTCACGTTTCGCGGCGACGGCCGCCCGGTGGAGATATCAGCGTCCTCGCTGAGGTTCGCGCTTGGTCGTACTTATGGATGGAACCGGATCCGCAGCGATTTCTACCGGGTCGAAAACTCTGGTGATCAAATCGTCTTTCGAGGTCGGGGCTCCGGTCACGGTGTGGGACTGTGTCAGACTGGTGCGGAACAGATGGCAGCGGAAGGCAAGAGCTACCGTGAAATTCTGGCCTTCTACTATCCCGGTACAACGCTCGGGCGTTCCGCGAAGCTGAATTGGCAGGAGCATCATGGCGAGCGCATTCACTTGCTCACCACTCAACCCGAGCAGGATGCGTCACTGCTTCCGCACGCTGAAACTCTTCTGCAATCGCTCGAGTCCGATCTCGGTTGGAAGCTGGACTTCGCTCCGCAAATCAGGGTATTCCCAACCCTTGATGCGTATCGCAACGCAACGGGACAGCCCGGCTGGATCGCGGCGTATACGCGCGGCCAATCCATCAGCCTTCAGCCACTCTCGGTCTTGAATGGCAAATCAGCGCTCGATTCAACCCTGAGGCACGAGTTCCTGCATCTGCTGATTGAATCCCGCGCTCGCCCGGAAACACCGCTGTGGTTTCGTGAAGGTTTGACTTTGTTCCTGACTGACCCTGATCGTCCTCACCAACCCGTTCAGATGTCCCTGCAACAAATTGAAGCCGGATTGCAGAAACCTGCCGAGCGGGAAAGTCTAGAGCGCTGTTATGCGGCCGCGCGCACCCGCGTCGCCCAGCTGGTCAGCGCCAACGGCCGGTCAACTGTGCTGGGCTGGCTCAGCAGCGGGTTCCCCGGCGGGACGCAGCCGGCCCAGCATTGAACAGACCCAGAGCCAGGAAAATAATGCCAGCAGATATGCCACGATCAGCCGAATAATCACGCTGACTTCTTCCTGAAAGAGAGTTGCTGTCTGCTGCTTCGGTTTCCAGTCCATCAAAGCGTCGGTAAGCGCCACGCCTATGAACGCGGCCAGCGCAATCACCAGCCAGTAGTCCAGGCTCCGCAACATTCTTCCCCATTCGCGAAAACGTTTGAGGCCGCGCAAGCCTAGTTCAGCAGTGAGCAGCGCCATCGGAAGCAGCAGGCCGGGGATGATCACCCAGCGCAGCACGGCGACCAGGAAACCGAACGAATCGTCGAACCCGTTGTCAGTAGTGTGCTTGCGCAGCCATGCCGGCAATGATGATCGCAGGAACCCTGAAATCCTGTAGCTGTTGTTATCCAGCCAGTTCAACTGGTTCCAGAGAATGAAGAAAACCACGAGCCAGATTACGATCGCGAAGAGGTGCCGCGACGCATTCCTGAACGCAGGAATTAGCAGGGCAGCGCGATCCGCCTGCGAGCGTCGAAAATAATCGAGTGTCCCGCCATGCAAAACTACAGCGCCCACGAAAATCAGCAGGGGTACGAGTGCATTCAAAATCAGCTCCCATAAATGCGCTTCCGGCAAGCGTAGCCAGCCGGCATAGAGGAGCAGAATTGCCACGTTCCCAGTCACCTGAACCAGCCAGAGCCGGGGAGTGTGCAGCAGCAGAGCTAATGACTGCCGTAGCGGCTTCATTACTTCACCTCCATGTACGCCGCATCTGTGGTGGAAATCACCGATGGTTGATACATCGGCTGTACGGAAGCCGGACTGATGCGGAACTTGCCCGGATTCACGATCTTCAGCAGGTAAACGTAATCCTTGCGGTCTTTGAAATACGTCTGGAAGAAGGCTGCATGGTCGTCGTGGAACTCGCGTCTGGTGTACCACCAGCCCCACCAGTCTGTACGCTGCTTCAGCTCATAGAGATCGTCGCGCTGAATCAGTTCCGCGCCTGCAGGGATGGGATCCTCCACCAGAAGGTAGCGCCATTCGCTGCCGCTCACACTCAGCCGGACGGCAATCACATCTCCCGGATGTACGTCTCCGCTCAGCGGCTGCAGGTCATAGACAATCTTCTCGCCATCGCGCTGTGGCGCCAGCCGGTAGTAGTCGCGCGCAATACTGAGCGAAAGTTTGTTCTTCTGGAAGTACTTCTTTTCCGTGCTGTAGTACTCACCTCGCGCCGACCAGTAGATCCGACCGGTGCCTGATTTCTGAATGCGTACGGTATTCGCGCCGCTACGCAACTGGTCGGCCGGTACCAGCACGCGCGGTAGCTCGCCTTTCATGGCATCGGCGCGCATGAACCGCCGGGTCAACACCGGATTGTCATTCACGTAAACTGTCGCGGTGAAGTTGGCGTCGAATTCATGGCTGATCTTCACATACTCGAGCAGGCCGAACACCGCCATCGCTGTCTGTTTCGTGCTCAGCCAGTAGTATCCGCCATCACGATGGTTCACCAGCCAGAACGCTGCCTTCGGCAGCACCGGGCTGCCGGGCTTTACCTGGCTCAGCAGGCGCACAGCGAAGGCCGTCGCTTCGGAAGAGTCATCAATGTAGAACTCCATCAGCGGGTCATAGTTTGAAGTCCAGTGTGCCTCGCTCTCATCCACCGTGGCCTGCTTTTCCACCATGTCAGCGATTTCCGTGGCCCGCGCATCGCCCGCGCTGTGCAACGCCAGTCCGAGCATTGAGAGGCCCTGACTAGTCATCTCCTTGCGCGCTGAGTAGCCGTCATTCAGCTTGCCTTCGGCGTTCTTATCCAGCGCCAGGGCGTACAGCACATAGGCGCGCAAGTCCGGACGCATCTGCGCATGCTGCTCCAACTGCGCTTTCAGCCAGCTTTCAGCTTTTTTGAGCCGGTCGCTGTCCACGTCGTATCCTGCATCACGGGCCTGCACCAGGCCGCTCACCACATAGGACGTCATGAAGACCATGCTGGTGTCTTCTTTCCACCATCCCCAGCCGCCGTCGTCATGCTGGAAGTCATAGAGCCGTTCCAGCCCGGCCTTGATCTTTTTGTTCAGTTCAACCGTGTTGATCGTGCTTTCCAGCCCCAGGTCCTTCATCGCCTTGGCCACCACAACATCCGGTAGGAAGCCTGACATTGTCTGCTCGGTGCAGCCATAGGGATAAGAAGTCAGGTAGTCGAGCGCGCCAAAGATGCTGCCTGCCACTGACGGGCTGACGCTAACGCTCAGGCTGGGGGCAGCTGTCGCGGGATCGCCCGGCAGATTAACCGTCACCTGCTCCTGTCCCGAATCGCCAGTGAGGGCGCCAGACTTGCTGTCAGAAAGTTTCACGCCGAACGGAATCACCGGCAGGGTCAACTCCAGCGCGTCTGATTCCTCATTGGTCAAGCCCTTGGCCAGCAATGTGGCTTCGCGCACGCTCTGGGCATGTGCATGCCAGTCCGTGCGCTGGTCCGCTTTGATCGCCACCGTCACCTGTTGCGGACCATGCTCTTGCAAGTCCAGACCCTTTGCTTCGAGAGACACCTGAGCGTTCTTGCTGTCAGTCAGGTAATTGTGGACGATCGTCGAAACCGTTACGTCATCACCCTGCCGGAAAAACCGCGGAACCGCCAGCCGCACCATGAAGTTCTTGCGGACGATGACTTTGTTGACGGCTGAACCCACTTTGGTGTCGAGCGTTGCGCCACGCGCGGTGGCCCGCCACGTGGTCAAAGAATCTGGGAACGTCACGTCCGCCTGTCCACGGCCGTTCTGGTCTGT
>JBAIYI010000738.1:0-6942 GCA_037915955.1 Terriglobales bacterium | reverse complement strand
GGCCGGCAGGGCCAGGAACATGGCCATCGCCGCCAGAGCTAAAAACAGTTTGGTTTTCATGGTAGTGCCTCCCTTTTCTCTTGCTTACGAAATTTTCCGCGAACGCAGCATCCGGCCCACGTTGAAGCGCAGGTTGAATGCAACGCTGTTCAGGTCAAACGTCATACTGCGGGTGAAACCAATCTCCGCGCGCCACAGCGGCGTGGGTTCAAAGCCCACCCAGGCATTGAAGCCGTTTTCACGCGTCAGGTCATTGCCGCTGCTCACCGCGTTGTTGTCGAATGAATTTTTTCCCGAGCCGGTTCCGCCGCCACCCTGGCCCTTATCCACCAGCTTGGAGAATACCTTCTGGTTGCCGAACGGCAGGATCTGGTAGCCCGAACCGCCGATGTAGGTATGCTTCACCACTTCGAAGTCCGCGCCCTCTTCCCAGTGCGTGATCATGCCCAGTGACGTAAACGGCCGCGTGCTGAACTGCGAGTCAGGGACCGTGTTGCTCACGCCGGCATCCAGGAACGGAGTAAATTTGGAGAAGCTATGCGAAATGTGGTTGCTGAAATCCACGCCGCCGCGGCCGGTACTCAAACCGTTCGTCGTGCTGCCCGTGGGAGCAGAAGCGGTAATCGCGCCTACGTAGTTCAGCGGAGTATTTGGGGCGCGGAAAACCATTCCGGCATAAACGTTACCGATACCGCTATTGCTGGTGGCGGTTGTTCCGGTGGTCGTTGCGGAGGCATGCGAGAAGTAAAATGGCACGCCGCCGAACACTCCAAAATGTTTGTTAAAGTCCCAGCCAATCGTTGAATCGATCTTGAATAACCGGGTGTCGGAATTCACATCGCCTTGGAATGTCTCATACTCAACGAAACCTTTGTTGGGATCAGGTTTGGTCTGCGCGGGCAAAGTCGTACATGCGGCAGCCAGAACAATAATGGCGAGTAGGGTTGCAGTCTTGTGTTTCATGGTCGTCATTTCATCTCCGGCGCAAATTCTGCCACGTTACTGGTTCATCACAATTACAGATGGTGCTGCGACTTAAGTAACAACGTGGCTTACCACGTATGAGAAATTGCAAGCTGCTGGCCAAATCCATGACCGGCGTAAGTTCTTGATTTATCGCATCGCGACCTCCCGCGAATCGTTGCGACCGTGGATTTTCCACCCACCCTGTCGCCATCCGCTACAATGCATCGTCGCAAGAGGAGCCGATGAAACGAACCCGCGTCGCCACGTTACTCGCCGTCCTGTCCTTATCTGTTTTCGCCGTCTCACAAGATCAGCCCATCACCATTCATGCGCAGACGCTCTTCGACGGAAAAGGCCGCGTGTTGCACGACGCTTTGCTGGTGATCAAAGACGGAAAAATTCAGAGCGTTCAACCAGACTCAAAATCGCCGGCCACCTATGACCTGCAGCGCGTGACGGTAATGCCCGGATGGATTGACGTTCACGATCACCTCGTCTGGCATTTCGGCCCCAATGGCCGGATCGAAGATAAAAGTGAAACGCCGTATCAGGCTTCCCTCGCCGCAGCCGCGAATGCGTATGCCACTCTGATGGCGGGATTCACCACCGTTCAGAGCGTCGGCAATTCTGAGGATAAAGATCTGCGCGCCGCCATCGCGCGTGGGGGTGTCCCCGGGCCGCGACTGATTACCTCGCTTGAGCCGATCGAAGATCCAAAACTCACGCCCGAACAGCTCCGCGAGACCGTGCGCAAGCTCAAAGCCGATGGCGCGGACCTGGTGAAGATCTTCGCCTCAAAAAGCATCCGGCAGGGTGGCGGACAGACGCTCACCGATGAACAGCTTCAGGCCATCTGCAGTGAAGCCAAAGCCGTTGGCCTCCGAACCGTGGTCCACGCCTATCGCAGCGCCGTTCGCGCCGCAGCCAATGCCGGATGCACACAAGTGGAGCACGGGACTTATGCCACGCAGGAAGACCTCGATACCATGTCCGCGCACGGGACCTACTTCGATCCCCAGGTCGGCCTGGTGATCCACAATTATCTCGACAACAAGCAGAAGTTCATCGGCGTGGGCAGCTATACCGAAGAGGGCTTCGCCAAAATGCAGGAAGTGCTGCCGGTGATCGCTGAGATGTTCAAGCACGCGCTCGCCACGCCGAAACTGAAGATCGTCTTCGGTACCGACGCTGTCGCCGGAGCTCATGGCCGCAACGCAGAAGAATTCATCTACCGTGTCCAGGCTGGCCAGGAACCCATGGACGCGCTCGTAGCCGCCCAATCCCGCGCCGCGGAATCACTCCGCATGCAAAACGCCATCGGCTCCATCGCTCCGGGCATGCAGGCAGACATCATCGCGGTTGACGGGAACCCGTTCAAGGACATCACCGCCGTCCGGCGCGTTGTCTTTGTGATGAAAGGCGGGAAGGTTT
This sequence comes from Terriglobales bacterium, assembly GCA_037915955.1. Lineage (GTDB taxonomy): Bacteria > Acidobacteriota > Terriglobia > Terriglobales > Acidobacteriaceae > Angelobacter. Next base: position 4,545 of record JBAIYI010000738.1, on the reverse strand, counting down.
ACAAGAACGAGGCGTCCGCATCGATCAAATAGAGCGAGGCACGTCGGCCGTTTGGAGCAAAGCGACAAAATCAAAGCAACGCCTGCTGGAAACCCCCTAGCCGCACCCCGAATTACTTTTTGAAGCATCAACTTACCTTTCGCAAACTGTTGCTACTATGGGCTCAGCACTCGAAAAATTGAAAAGGTCCTGACGAAGAACCTGGGAAAGGGTTGACGCTTCGGGTGCGAGTTGTTGTCTCCATGGAACCGGAAAAACCTGCCAAGCGCTCCACTCTCCGGCTGATGCTGCAACTGGCCCGTCCTTATTGGCCGCATCTCACCATCATCTTTCTGCTCAACCTGATCGCAGCCCCCATCACTCTGCTCCTCGCTTTTCCGCTCAAAATCGCCGTCGATAACGTCGTCGGCCAGCAGCCGCTGCCGCCGGTTCTCGCCAACCTGCTGCCGCACTCCGTTCATCCCGGCAAACCGGCAACCCTGCTGCTTGCGGTGGGGCTGCTTCTCGTTCTCAGCCTGTTGATGAACCTGCAGTCCTTCGCCACCTGGCTCTTGCAGACCTATACCGGCGAGAAGCTGGTGCTCGACCTCCGCACCCAGCTCTTCTGGCACGTGCAGCGCATGGACCTGCTCTTCCACGATAAGCGCGGCACCAGCGAAGTAGCCTACCGCATCCAGAACGATGCCCCGGCCGTGCAGTACATCTTCCTTCAGGGGATCATGCCGCTGGTGAGCTCCACGTTGAGCTTTCTGGCCCTGCTTTATGTCACCCTCCGCATTGACTGGGTACTTTCCGTCATTGCCGTATCCATCTCACCCATCCTGTTTGTGCTTGCGCGCAAGTCCAGCCGGCGCGCCCGCAAAGGCTGGGATGGGATCAAGAAACTCGACAGCTCCGCGATGCTGGTGCTCTATGAGGCGCTCTCTTCCATCCGGGTGGTGAAGGCCTTCGGCCAGGAACAATTCGAAGATCAGCGTTTCAAGCTGCGCTCCCGGCATCGCATGGAAGAACAGGTAAAAGTCGCCTCCATGCAGGCGATGTTCCATGTCCTGATCACCACCACCATCGCCGTGGGGAGTGCCGCAGCCATGTGGGTGGGCGTGCATCACGTGCAGACCGGCGTCCTAACTTTGGGCGAGTTGCTGCTCGTCATGGCCTATATGACGCAGCTCTATGATCCCCTGCGCACCATCAGCGCCAAGATGCCCGAACTGCAAAGCTGGATGGTCAGCATCAATCGCGCCGTGGCCCTGATGGACGAAGCGCCGGAAGTCGGCGAACCGCATTATGCAATCCCATTGGATCGCGTGGAAGGCGACGTCAGGTTCAGCAACGTGATTTTCGACTACCCCTCTTCGGGCCGCGCACTCGATGGGGTCTCTTTCCAGGTGCCGGCAGGTACGCGCGTGGGCATCATCGGGCCCAGTGGCTCCGGGAAGAGTACGCTGGTCAACCTGCTCACCCGCTTCTACGACCCGGCCTCGGGCGAGATCCTGCTCGACGGTAACGATCTCCGCCAATACCGTCTCGTCGACCTGCGCCGCCAGTTCTCCATCATCCTGCAGGAGCCGGTCGTCTTCTCCGCCACGGTGGCGGAAAACATCTCTTATGCCCGGCACGATGCCAGCCGCGAAGACATTATTGAGGCCGCAAAGGCGGCCCGCGCGCATGACTTCATCATGGCCCTTCCCGATGGCTATGACACAAAGATCGGTGACGGAGGATGCCGTCTTTCCGGCGGCCAGCGCCAGCGGCTCGCCATTGCGCGCGCCTTCCTGAAAGACGCACCGGTATTGATCTTCGATGAGCCTACCAGCGCCGTTGATATTCACACTGAGCAGGAGATCATGCAGGCCACCGAGCAACTGGTCCGGGGCCGCACCACGTTCATCATCGCTCACCGGCTCAGCACGGTGAAGCAGTGTGACATGCTGCTGGTCCTGAAAGCGGGCAGGCTGGTCGCGGTTACTGAAGACTTCCGCAAGGCTATTGCGGCCCTCGGCGAAACCACCAAAACGGAGAGCTGGCCAACGGACACCGTCGCCGATGTTGTCCTGAGTTAAAGCCGGCCTTTTTTCCGCCAGGATTCGATGTCCTACTTCGACCCAGCGTTCAGGTCGATATCCTTGATACTCGCCGGCTCCCCCGGCACCGTCACCGTCTGGCTCACCACGCGTCCCTCGAACTCAACTGAAATCGTGTAAGTTCCCGCGGGGAGATTGCGGAACAGGTAAACGCCATTTTGTCCGCTTTTCATCTCCAGCGAGAGTTCTTTGAGCCGCACAACAACTCCAGCGAGCGGAACCGACTTCAGCGATTCTTTGTCATAGACACTCACCCGTCCCGAAATGGAACGCAATGCCCGGACCTGGAATTCAACGCTCTCCGGCTTCCCTGCTTTCACCTCGACCTGATCAGGTGTGAGTGCCTGAAGCGAATAGCCCGCGGGGTAAGACTCAGCGATTGTCTGAATGGTGTAGCTGCCCGCCGGCAATCCCGGGAACGTAAACTTGCCCTGGCCTGAAGTCTGGATACGCCGCGTCAGCTTCTCGCCCTGAATCTCCACTGTCACGCCGCTCACGCCCTGGCCTGCATCATTGCGCACAAAGCCGAAGACCTGGCCTTTGGCGAAGCTCACGCCGAAATTGACAGTGCTGTTGATGTCCGTGGTCGCGGGTGAGTCGGTGGTAAAGAAAAAGGGCTCAGCGCTCTGCACGCTGGCCTGCACCTGATGCGCGCCGTAGGGCACGCGATGGAAGGAGTAATATCCGGCGGCATCGGTGTGGGTCACCCGCTGATCGTCCAGCCTGACTTCAACTCCAGCCATGGTCGGCATACCGGCATTGAAGATTCCAGCTGACTCATCGTCACGAAATACGCGACCTTCGATTACGCCGTGCCGTCCCGGCAGAATCATTCCTGGCACGCTGTTGAAACGATGCTGCAATGCCAAAGTGAACAGCGGGCGCGTATCCTGAACTCCGTTGTTGGTGCTGCGCACCACGCCGGCCGTGCCTACGATGGTGTTGGTCGAGTTCAACCGCTGCGTATAGCTGCCCGAGGCCGTTTCCAGCCGAAACCCGCCTTGCACGAGTTTCGTATCGCTGTTCAGGTAGCTCAAATCGAGCTGCTGCTTGTGACCTCCACGGCCAAGCCACGTGAAGTTTGCGCCGTAGTCATTGCGCGACGGCGCAAGATCCACAGTGAGCGGCGTGGTGAAACCGAGGGTTGCCAGCAGCGCAGTATTGCGCAGCAGATCAGCCAGCTGCTCCGGGGTTGTTGCAACTATTCCGGCGCGCTCCAGCGCATCCTGAAGTCCCGGTATTTGCGAGAAAATTGCCGCGAGCGTTGGCACCTGAACGTCATGCCGGTAATAAGCCGTCGCATTGAACGCTCCCAACGATCCGCGCACATTTCCCGCGTAATCATTACCGCCGCTCGATTCAAAATTGATCGTACGCTCGTACTGGAAACCGCTGCCAAAGTGCCGCGACGAGAAATCAATCCCCGCCGGCAGGTTCAGCGTTCGCACCTCAGCGCTGGCCGGCACCCTGGACTGGAAGCTGGAATACGCGCTCCCGCCCGTAAGCGACCAGTGCTGCGTCAGGCGGAAGTTGAGCAATGCGGTGGTACTGAAATTGTCCTGTTGCAGATTGCGCAGGTTGAAGTTGGATTGGTTCAGGTCGCCACTCAAGTAAAAGCGCGAGCTGAGCTTACGACTGGCATTCAGGTCGCCAAATGTCCCGTGCTGGTTGTTCACCCCAAGCGTGGCAAAGCTGGGGCCCTGCACCCGCACATTTCCGTTAACGTGGCTTTTTTCATCGTCGTAGGAACCACGCGCCGCGAACGCCACGCCATGGCTGAACCCCCACTCCGTGATCAGGCTGGAGTGTTCCCTATTCTTGTACCGGTAAACCAGCGTCCCCTCTGGGCCGTTTGCACTGACCAGCGCCAGTTGCGATGGATTGCGGAAGTAATAGAAGTTCGCCTGAATGGTGTTGTTGTCGTCCAGTTTGTAATCCCGCGAAATTCCCGCCACGTATTCCGGATCGGTGGCAAGAAACAAGCCCTGAAAAGTCGCAATCGACGTCATCCCGCCGTGGAATTGCCAGTCGCCCATGCGCACGTGCATGCCACGTACCATGTAGCTGTCCAGTGTCAACGGCGAGTTGAATACATTCTGGTCGATGAACGTGAAATCGTGTTTCGGCCGGCTGATCTCGTACGAAAGCAGCGGGAATCCGATGTTCGACGTGGCCGAGCCGGCGGAGAAGAGGTTTGCATTCACCATCTGCAGGCGATCGAAGGAATCGCCCTGTGTGCGCCTGAACTCCAGCGAGTTGGTGATCTGCCCGGGATCAGAGTTGTAGCGGAACTCGTAACTGCCACTCTCGCCGTTCAGACGGTTTGCGGGCAGCTCAAAACCGGGCGGCAGGACCGGCGCTGGCATCGGAACATTCACCGTCAGCGTCTGAACACCGGCCTGAGTCACGATGACTACGTTGGTTGTTCCCGGCGCCTTGCCCACAATGGCGATAATTCCAT
>JBAIYI010000621.1:0-2603 GCA_037915955.1 Terriglobales bacterium | reverse complement strand
CATGAACTTCCACATCGTGAATGGGAACTGTGGGCAGGTTCAGTTTGAGCGGTTGCCAGTGTCCACCATCATCGATCGAGAAATAAACGCCAGTCTCGGTTCCTGCGAACAGCAGCCCTTTGCGCTTCGGATCTTCTTTCACTGAGCGCACGTAAGAGCCTTCCGGAATTCCTCCAGCAGTCAGGATCCAGGTCTTGCCGGCATCGCGCGTGCGGAATATGTAAGGACGGAAATCGTCCAGCTTGTGCCGGTCCACCGCGATGTAAGCCGTGCTGGCCTCATGATGCGATGGCTCCACGATGCTAACCATGCTCCACTCCGGCAGGTCTTTTGGCGTCACATTGTTCCAGTGCTGGCCGCCGTCGGTGGTCAACTGCACCAGGCCGTCATCGGTGCCTGCCCAGATCATGTCTTTCTTCAGCGGCGATTCAGCGAGCGCAAAAACTGTGTCGTAGTACTCCACGCTGGTGATGTCCAGCGTGATCGGGCCGCCGGATGGTTTTTGCTTGGACTTGTCATTCCGTGTAAGGTCGGGACTGATTGCCGTCCAACTCTGCCCCATATCAGTGGACTTGAAAACCCTGTCCGCCGCCGTGTACAGCACGTTGGGATCGTGTGGCGAAACCAGCAGGGGTGACGTCCAGTTGAATCGGTACTTCAGGTTCTCCGCGCCGTTGCCGGAAACATCCAGCGGCCACACCGAGATGTCCACCGCCTGTTCCGTGCGCTTATCAAATCTGCTGAGGTAACCTTCCGCATTGGCAAACACGACATTCGGATCAGGAGGATATGGGGCAATGTAGCCGCTCTCGCCGCCTCCCACCTGATACCAGTCCTGCCTGCCGATCACGCCGTCGTCGTCGTAGCTCTTGATTGCAATCGTCGAATTATCCTGCTGCGCGCCGTAGATGTAGTACGGCCACCGGTTGTCGGTGATCACGTGATAGAACTGCGCCGTAGGCTGGTTGTACTGCGTGCTCCATGTGGCGCCGCCGTCAATGGAGACCGTTGCTCCTCCGTCATTACCGTTGATCAGTCGCTGCGGATCGTCTGGATCAATCCACAATCCGTGATGATCGCCATGCGGCGCAGGCAGCAGGTTGTAGGTACGGCCCGCATCCGTAGAACGGAACATTCCGGTGTTGAGCACGTAAACCGTGTCGGCGGATCGCGGATCGGCAAAGATATGGCTGAAGTACCAGGCGCGCTGCCGTAACCGGCCATCTTCATTAATACGGACCCAGTTATCGCCGCCGTCATCGGAGCGATACAGTCCGCCGCTCTCTTTCGATTCAATCATGGCGTAAACGCGGTTCGAGTCTGCGCCGGAAACTGATACACCGATGCGTCCCACCAGACCCGAAGGCAGTCCATGCCCTTCGAGATGCGACCAGGTATTGCCTCCATCGGTGGATCGGTAAAGCCCGCTGCCCCCGCCACCACCGCTGTTCAGGCTCCACGGTGTGCGAACCACCTGCCACATCGCGGCGAACAGCGTATTGGGATTGTTTGGATCGAAAACGACGTCAATCGAGCCGGTCTTCTCATCTTTATAAAGAATCTTCTGCCATGTGGCGCCACCGTCGGTGGTCCGGAAAACGCCACGCTCTTCGTTCGGCCCATACGCGTGTCCCAGCGCGGACACAAAAACAATGTTGGGATTCTTCGGATTTACGATTACTGCCCCGATGTGGCGTGAATCTTTGAGCCCGACATTCTTCCAGCTCTTCCCGCCGTCCACCGACTTATACACACCGTTGCCATACGTGATATTGCCGCGAATGCAGGCTTCGCCGGAGCCCACATAAATAATGTTGTGATCAGAGGGCGCAACCGCAATCGCACCAATCGACGCGATCGGCTGGCTATCAAAAAGGGGCCGCCAGCTCACTCCCGTGTCCACACTCTTCCAGACCCCGCCCGATGCTCCGCCGAAATAGAAGACGTTCGGCTCGCCTGGCACACCGGTCACGGCCAGCACGCGTCCACCGCGGAACGGACCCACCTGGCGATAGCGCATCGTGCCGAACAGCTTCTCGTCAATCAGGGCCGATTGCGCGCTGGGCGGCTTTGCCGCAATCGTCTTCGGCGTTGTTGTCTTTTGTACCGGCGGTTTTGACTGTTTTCCCGTGGAAGACTTCTTCGCGTTCTTGTCTTCCCCGCCCTGCGCGGGCGTTTGCGATGACTGCGCCAGAACTGAAATTGAACTTGCAGCGGCTAGAACCAGGCAGAGGCCCCAATTCCGGAAGCTCATTCGTATCCACACTCCTCAACAATGATGGTGACGCATCATCATACGCCTATGCGCGTGCCAGCGTCAGGGCCACGACCAGCGATAGGCGCGTAGCATGAGCAAACAGCGCCATGAGAGTATCTCCCTGCAAGCGATCTTCTCAGTTGACCCGATCACCCGACCACCCGATCGCCAGATCACCCCGATATTCGTTTGTGTTCTTGAGCCTGCCCTGAGTCGAATTGGAGCCTCGGTGATTGTTTCGTTCCCGATTCCGGCGATTCCGGCCCCCTCTACCCCTCCCCGTTTCATCACAATTCATCACAATCCATCACGACCCCATCACAACGTCATCACGGCCGTGATGACC
>JBAIYI010000189.1:0-2608 GCA_037915955.1 Terriglobales bacterium | reverse complement strand
GTTTTGCATTTTTACAGGCTAAAGGAAACCGGGTGGCATCAAGAGGAAAATTCGAAACGGACGAGCCCTACGGCTGGCGTGCCGTGGTGCCGGCTACGTCAGCCAATCTTGGCTGTGCCTTTGATTGTGGCGGTCTGGCGCTCAAGCTCTATTTGAAAGTACTGTTTGCGCCTGACGAAAATGGCGAGCTCACGCTGGAATACAGCGGCGCCACTCCTGAACGCTTTCCCCTGGAATCCTCAAATCTCATTCTTGAATCGATCCGGTTTGCCGCCGCACAACTGGAAGCTCCAGAGCCGAAAGGGCACGTAAGGGTGGAAAGTGATATCCCGATTGGAGTCGGGTTGGGCAGCAGCGCAGCAGCCGTGATCGCCGGCCTGTTGTTGGGAGCCAGGCACGCAGGGCAGGATGTGAGCGCCGACGAAATCCTGCGCTGGGCAGAGAAGATTGAAGGTCACATTGATAATGCCGCCGCAGCGTATCACGGCGGGCTGGTGCTCGCGCTGTGCAACAACATTGAACGCGTGGTATGCCAGAGGACGGATTTCCCTGAAAGCATCCGGCTGATCATCGCCACTCCGGAGAAAATGGTGCCCACGCATGAGGCCCGCCAGGTTCTGCCGGCCGCGTACGAGCGCGCCGACGTACTGCATACGTTGCAGCGCAACGCGGTACTCGCCGCGACGTGCTTTGCTGGCAATTTCGACCTGTTTCCGGAGCTCTTTGATGACCGCCTGCACCAGCCGTATCGGCAGAAACTGGTTCCGGGCATGGAGCGTTGCCTGCGCGTGCGTCACGATGGATTGCTGGGTGTTGCCATCAGCGGTTCCGGTTCGTCAGTGATTGCATTTGCCACGAAAAACGAAGACGAAATCGCCGAGAAGCTTCGCAGCGTTTTTCAGGAGGAAAACATTTCCGCGGTGGTGCGCTCCACCTCGGCAGACAACCACGGCGCGTGGGTGTCACGCGAGCCAGTGTCTCTCACGCTGCGCCGCGAGCGCAAAGCTCAGGATGTTTAGTATGAACAAGCAACTTATCGTGATGAAATTCGGCGGGACGTCAGTAGGTAACGCGACCCGCGTTCGGCAATGTGCGGAAATTGTGCGCCACGGGTCTGAGCGATATCAGGTGATCGTGGTGGTTTCGGCGATGGCCGGAGTTACTGACCTGATTTTCCGCACCATCGACGCCGCCCGCCAGGGCGATGCCGCGGCGACGGAAGCAAACCTCAAGAAGTTTGGACTGCTTCATCGTGAGCTGATGCTCGACCTTTTCATGGGTGAGCGCTCCGCCAGGGCACTGGAGTTCGCCGGCCAGGTTTACGAGCAGCTGAGCCGGGCGTCACAGGCTCTGCTGACTTTGCGCACGGATATCTCGCCGCAAACCATGGATTCCCTGGTCGCCCTGGGCGAGAGAATCACCTCATGGGCGCTGGCTGAGTACCTGAACCAGACCGGAGGGTCGAGCAGGTTCATCAAGGCCGAAGATGTGATTGTTACGGACGCAACCTTCGGCAATGCCACGCCGGACATGGAAGCAACGAGCAAGTGTTGTAAAGACGTGCTTTCTCCCGTATTGAAGGAAGGCGCTGTTCCCGTAATCGGAGGATACAGCGGCGCCACGCTGGATGGCCGCACCACCACGCTGGGCCGTGGTGGATCAGATTACTCGGCCACCATTGTTGGCGCTGCCATGCAGGCGAATGAGGTCTGGATCTGGACGGACGTGGATGGCGTGCTCTCTGCTGATCCAAGAATCTGCTCCGATGCCACCATCCTTTCGGAAATCAGCTTTGCGGAGGCGATTGAGCTCGCTTATTACGGAGCCAAGGTCATCCATCCCAAAGCGGCGTATCCAGCGCAAGACGCAGGCATACCGGTGTGGATCAAAAATTCATTCCGGCCTGAGGTTGCAGGGACGCGGATTACCAACCATTCAGAGATGAGCAATTCTCCGGTGAAGTCCGTGACCTGCGTGAAGCAGGCCACGCTGATAACGCTGGTGACGCGACGCGATATTCACCCCGCAGAACTCTGGGGCCGGCTGTTCCTGAGGCTCGGGCAGGAACAGGTGGAAGTGCTGTTCGCCACGCAGTCATCGCCGGAGCACGCGCTTGGACTGGTGCTGCGGCGCGAAGATGGCGATCGCGTACTGAAGTTGATCAATTCCATCTTCCGGATGGAACTGGCACAGGGAGTGCTCCTGCCGGTTGAAGTGAATGAGGAGATCGCCGTGGTGGCTGTGCTGGGCGAAGCGATGAAAGGCACCTGCGGCATCCTGGGGCGGGTATTTTCAGCTGTCGCGCGGAATGAAGTCAGTGTGATCGCGGTGGCGCAGGGAGCGAGCGAGTTAAGCATCTGCTTTGCCGTGTCGGCGAAATCGGCGAGCGAAGTAGTGAAATCTATCCATGACGAGTTCTGCGCGCCGGCAAACAATAATATTCCGGTATGCCTGCGCCCCATCGCATCGTCCGCGGCGGGGCAGCAATGAAGACAAAGGCCACACCTCCGGTTACGGCGGACCACATCCTGCGTTGCGTCCATTGCGGGATGGTCCAGGCCACAGCGGACCGAATGTTCCGTTGCCAGAATTGTTCGGAGTTGCTCGA
>JBAIYI010000392.1:0-2533 GCA_037915955.1 Terriglobales bacterium | reverse complement strand
GTAGCGCAGCCGCCCTCGGCTGCGCCAAGTTGCAGCTGAGTGGAAATGAATGTCAGATCTGCCGATGCTTGTGTGGCACAGACACTCCTGTCTGTCCCTGACTGCCCCTCCCACAAACATTGTGGATCGCAGCCGCCCTCGGCTGCGCACAAGTTGAAGCTGAGTGGAAACGAACTCAGGCTGCCCATCCGTGTGTGTGGCACAGACACTCCTGTCTGTGCCCGTCGGACTGAGCATCCTGTTTAGCAACAGCCAAATCAGGTGGAGCGCAGGCACTCTTGCCTGCGCACATTTTTCGTGCCGAACGAACCCTCCGCTCCGACTGCTCCTCAGACTCCCACCGCCGATCTTGCCTATGCCTCAATCTCAAACTACGACATATACTCTGAGCTTGCGCTCATCAAGAAAAAAGCGAACTCCACACACCCGGGCAAATAAGCCCATCATCCGCTGCGTCATCTTCGACCTCGATGACACGCTCTACGACTGTCTCGGCCAGCGCGTCCGACCCGCGCACCGCCATGCCGCCGAAGCCATGATCAAGGCCGGGCTGAAGGGCGAACTTGAGGCCGTTTATCGCGCACGCCTCCGAGCCTTTCACCACGATCCCATGCTCCGTCACATCGATCCGGCAGTCTGTCGTCACTTCGGCGCAACCAATGTTGACGAAATCAGCAAAGCCGCTCGCGACGCCTACTTCCACTGTCCCGTGGGCAAGCTCACCCCGTTCCGCGGAACCATCCCGCTGCTCAACCTGCTTCACGCCCGCGGTGTGAAGGTCTTCATCGTCACTTTCGGCGAACCGAAGATCCAGCGCGAGAAAGTCAGGTCACTTGGCATTGAAAACCATCCCGCCATCGACAAGATTTTCTATGCGGATCGAAACAATCTGCTCACCAAGGAAGGCGCATTCCAGATCATCCAGCAGGAACTCGATCTCCCCGCTGACCAGGTACTGATCGTGGGCGATCGCGCCATGAGCGAGATCCGCGCCGGCAACGAACTGGGCATGCACACCGTGCGCCTCCGCCGCGGCGAGTTCGCATCGCAGAATTCACAGAGCAGGGAAGAGAAGCCGGATTACGAGGTGAAGAACATCTCGGAGGTGCGGAAGCTGCCGTTCATCTGGGGGCGAGAGAAAAATCCACCACGGAGACGCGGAGGCACGGAGAACAACACAAAGAATAAAGATCACAGGCAGAGGTGAAGCGTTTACCACGCCACCTGCACCCGCTAATCGGCAGAAATGAAAGCGGGACTGAAGCGAAGTACGCGATAGCGACTCTCGTGTCTTTCAGCTTCGCTGCCGAACTTTAGCCCATTCAGCGCGATATCAGAAGCAACATCGATCTGGTTTTTGCTGTTCTCCGTGCCTCCGTGGTGGATTTTCTGCTTACCTCACCACCACCTTCGCCGTCGCCACATTATCAAACCGGTCATAGACCCGCACCACCACCACATGCTCGCCGCTCACGGCCACTGGCGGCGCCTGCTTCCCCTTGCCGCGTTTCTGGTCGGTTGTGACATCCTGCTGCTGCTGCACCACATTGCTCAGCAGCGTGGTGAAGTCGTAGTTCTCGGTCTTGGAGTCGGAGAGCTGGCCGATCGGTTCCACGTACTGCCAGTCGCCGGCATCCACTGAGAACTCAGCCCGACGGATCGGCGAGAAATCGTCGGTGGCGTGAAAGGTCACATGCAGTCCCTGGCCTTCAATGCGCGCAGCCAGGCTCTCGACCCGTGGCGGTGTGTTGTCCACGTCAAAGCGCGTGCTCACGCGCTCGTCGGTGAGCGCTTCTTCGGGCGTGTGCGAAGGCGCATCACTGGCTGCCACCTTGATGAAGTAGCCGCCATCGGGCAGGAGCCCGGAGTCGAAGGAATAGAACTTATCCTGCAGGCCTGACTTCAGCAGCTTCCAGTCGCGCTCATTCTCTCCGCGGTAATAAACCGAATAAACCAGGGAGTCGTCGTTATCGTCATGCGCGCCCCAGCGGACAGCAATGTAGCCGCGCTCGCGGTTCGCCGTTGGAGTTACATCCGGCCGCCCCACAATGGGCTGTGGTTGCAGACCAAGATTGATGTTGATGGTGTCCGGAGCGCTGCTGTGCATGGCCGGCTGGAAGCGAGCGCCCTGCTGAACAACAATGTCCTCGACCACCGGCGCCACGTTCTTGGGCAGGTAGTTGATCGTTACCTCGTCGATTTCGGTCGAGGGATTGGCCGGCTTGAGCACGGCGCGCCACTGCACGAATCGCGCCGGCGGGACTTCAAGCCGCGCATCCTTGTTCAGGTCAATGCGTGTCCACGGACTCCAGTTGCGGTCAGGATTATCTACGTTGCCGCTGCGGGCAAACAGCTCGAACGCTCCACGGGCGCGAACCTCCGCCCGGCCCCAGCGTGAAAAGATTTTTGCGTCCTGAACGTCGCTTTCAAACGTGCCTTCCGGTTCAAGAGCGTTGCTGAGCAGGAAAATCTTGCCCAGATTGCTGCTGGAACAATAGAGGCCGCCGTTCGGCGCCTTGCTGAAGGAAGTTAC
>JBAIYI010000343.1:0-1816 GCA_037915955.1 Terriglobales bacterium | reverse complement strand
CGGCCCGCGCTTCAGTTTGTGGGTTAGAAGATAAGTTTGATCTGGGTTTGGAGCAGGCGCGGGGAAGCGTCGGCTCCCAGGAACGAACCATAGATCGAAGTCGGCGGGTTGACGGTGGCTTGGATTGCTCCAAAGCTGGTACTGGCCACATCCCCGACCGGCTGATCGAAGTTCGCATGATTGAACAGGTTGTAGGCCGTGATCCCGAAGCTGAGCTGCCCTTGCTCCCAGCGCGGGATGTGGAACGCCTTGGTCACGGTGAGGTCGGTATCGAAATAGCGCGGTCCGTACACCTGGTTGCGGCGCTGATTTCCGAAGCCGATCGTGTCGGCGGCGAAGTTGTTAGTCATGCCCGGGCAGGCGCCGTTCGTCGGCTTGGCGAATTGCGAGCCGCACAGGATGCTGCCGGCCCCGCCCGTCTGGTCGGCGAACGTGCCGAAGTACGGACTAACCGTGCCGTAACCGAATCCGTTCAGGACCCCGCCGGTGCCGCTGTCGATGACCGTAAACGGCAGTCCAGTGCGGGTGAACACGGTGCCGGCGATCGTCCACCCGCCCAGGATGCTGTGGAAAAGGGTGCGCGGGCTGGTGTAGACGTAATTCAGGCTCAGGTAATGCCGCACATCGTAGTCGGCATTGCCGTACATGTTCTGCCGCACGTTGAAGGGGTTCTGCGGGTTGGTGATGCTGGCGTTGGTGTTGAAATTGAACGGCTCAGTAGCGATGCCGCCGTTCGACAGAAAGTCGAGCGCGTGACTGTAGGTGTAGTTGACCTGAAATTGCACCGCGGAGAAACGCCGCGTTGCGGACACAGTTACGCCGTTGTAGTTGGAGTTGTAACCGGTGGTGATTTCCGTCACCTGCAGGAAACGGGGATCGGCCGGGGCTGAGGGCAGGCCGATGAAGCTGTTGCCGCTAAAGCCCAGCGTCGTGAGGCACGGGGTGGTCCCCGCGGGTGCGGTCGGGGCCACCGTGGTTCCGCAGTAAGCGTTCAGGCCATTGTTTGGGATTTGCTCAAAGATCCCGTGATTGCCTACGTACTTGATCGAGATCGATGTCTTGGTCCCAAGGCCCTGCTGCAACTGCAGGTCCCATTCCTGAATTCGTGGCACGTGGATGTTGTCTCCGATGTTGAAGAAGTTGGGCACGCTGAAGGGCGAACCGGTGGCGGTCGTGACTGCCGAGTTCAGGCTGCCGAAGGTCGCGCCGTTGGTAAAGCCGGAACGCAGAGCCGCCGCCGCAGCCGCCGCGGCGCCTTGCGCGTTGCCCGCCGTTGTCGGACCAAACGGCAATCCGCTGAGGATGAACGTGGGATCGCCCGGCAAATTGTTCATCAGGTTGTCCACGAATCCGGCCGGTTGCGTGCTGCTGAAGAGGCCGAACCCGCCGCTGAGAACGGTGTTGTGCGAAGTGCCTAGCGGGGACCAGTTGAAGCCAACGCGCGGTGAGAGCGCCCAGGGATGATAACTGGACGGCAGCGCCAGGCTCTGGTTAGTGAGGATGCTCTGGTTGTACGGCGTGTTCAGCGTGGAGCCTGCGGCCACCTGGGCAAACGGAGCCGCAAAGCGGTTAAAGCAGTTGGTGTTGCAAGCCGGATTCGAGTAACGATCGGCTCGGAAGGTCAGCGTCAGCGCCAGATTGTCGCGCACCCGCCATTTGTCGGTGGCGTAGAAACCCAGGTTATAAAGCGCGACCGGTTGGGATAAGCGGGCAGGGAAACTCTGCTGGAAGGTCGAGGCCACGCCATTGAAAAAGTCGGTCATGGTCTCGTTGGTCACCGCCGGCAAGGAGCCGATCCCGGGATCGAAATCGGTGA
>JBAIYI010000820.1:0-4506 GCA_037915955.1 Terriglobales bacterium | reverse complement strand
CGTCGCTTCAGTTTGGTCAGGCTATTCCGGCCTGCCCTCGCGCAACTGGCATGTGCAGCACACAAGCGGATGACAATCAGAGCTGACGAAGGGCGAGCCTGGTGCTCATTTCCCTTTGGTGGCCAGTAATGGAGCGCGAGGGTTCTCATGTCTTCTTCTCTTTTTGACTTAAATACTCAAGCGGGAGCTGCATTTGCAGGATGGGCGGATACACCCGCTGACGAAACTCCCCACTGCGAGCCGGTGGAGCACGACATGTTCTTCCTGGCAGCAAGCCCGGCGATGCAGAAAATCCGGGCCCAGGTCGCGCAGGTCGCGCGCGTCGACATACCTGTCCTCCTTCTGGGCGAAAGTGGAGTAGGAAAAGAAGTGCTGGCACGGCTGGTGCACAAGCTCTCGCGAAGGTCCGGCCGGCAGATGATGAAAGTAAACTGCGCGGCTATGCCCCTCGACCTGCTGGAAAGCGAGCTCTTCGGTCACGAGGCAGGCGCCTTCACCGGCGCCATGCGTGCCAAGCCGGGGCTGCTGGAGCTTTGCGACAAGGGCACTCTGTTTCTGGACGAGATCGGAGAGATGAATCCGTTGCTCCAAGCCAAGCTTCTACACGTGCTGCAGGACGGAAAATTCACGCGGCTTGGGGGACGGACCACGCTCACCTCGAATTTCCGCGTCATCGCGGCCACGAATATCAACGTGGCGGAGGCGATTGGAGCACGCGCGTTCCGTGAAGATCTCTATTACCGGCTGAATGCGTTCGCCATCCAGGTTCCGCCGCTGCGCGAGCGTAAAGAAGAACTGCCTCTGCTGCTCAAGCACTTCATCGCCCAATTTTCCGATCAGTACGACTGCGAGCCGCCGGAATGTTCCCCCAATCTGATTCGCGCCTGCCTGCGTCACTCCTGGCCAGGCAATCTACGCGAGCTGGGCAATTTCGTGAAACGCTATATGGTCCTTCACGATGAAGCGCTCGCCATCGCCGAGATCGAACAAAAGGGCGCCCTTTCCACGGTGATGCCTGACGTGGCGGAGCAGGCAGCCCAGAGCCGCGCCGGGGCAGGCTTGAAAACGATCTTGCAGGAGCTTAAGGAAAAGGCCGAGCCCAGGATCATTGAACGGGCGCTGATCGCCACCCGCTGGAACTGCAAAATGGCCGCGACGCAGCTCAAGATCAGCTATAAGGCGCTTCTGTACAAGATGAAGCAGTATCACATCTTTCCTCCGGGAGTCAGCGGCCCGGGTTTGCGCAGCGCACACAGCTGAGATCGCCCGCACGGCATTGCACGACCAAGGCGCATTCTTCCGGGAATGCGCCTTTTTGCTGACCACTGATCTATCCCACCAATCGCCACTAACAACTTTCTTTGCACAATCACTCACGCGCAAGTGAATCGGGTCGTGAGTGGAACTCCGGTTCCACAACGGCAATGGAAGCTCACTTCCAATCTGCCTGGTTTTGTTTGCACAGAAGTTTCCGTTGTGTCTGCCGAAACAAACGCTAACTTACGAAATCAAAAAGCCAAAACCCGGTTTCCGAGGATCACCGCAACTCGCGCCGGCGTGATGGCAGCAGAGCTGCATTCTCCTGAGCAGATCGAGTGTCGCTTCCGGCACATTCGATCTGTGTCGGATGCATCCGTCAGCTTTCCTTGACGAGCACCGGCACCTGGTTTCCTGGAACAGCTCCCTGCTTCGGGCGACAGAGCGGCGACTGACCGCTCTGCGCCGAGCAGGGTGAAATCATCGTCCGGCAGGACTGCCAACGAAAACCGCCGGACAGAAGGACGAAGTTGGATGAGAAGTGACTTTCGAACAGCGCACTACGAGTTAGTCAACACGCAGTTGCCGGTCTCATGGCAGCTGCGATTGTTGGTCCTGGCCGTGCTCCTTGCGTTTGCAGCATCCCTGCACGGCCAAAACGTAACCGTGCTTAACACACCCACTACGACAACGTTGTGGGCGGGCACCACGGACTTTGCTACCGCCGGATTGTCTTCGCTGACGAACCCGGCATCGGGCGTGATTCTTTCCGGAACGGCAATCAGCAAATTCACCGGCAAGCCGGAACGTCACCTTTGGTACGGCGACGCCAGCAACGGTTTTTGCCGCGTCGATCCTGAACTCGACGATCCTGATCTGTCGCAACCTTCTCCGGGTATAGGACGGTTCAACAACATCATCACCACGTGTGTGGGCTCCATTCAGGCTGGCGCGTTCGCTCCCATGCAGGTGACCTATGATGCCACTACGCAAACGCTGTACGCGGCCGATATTCCGCGCACCGCGAACGGCATCATTCGCATGCATTACCTGCCTGCAGGCGACAACGGCCATGGAGCAATCGACCCCATCCACATTGAGTCGCTCATGGGCAATCAGACGGCGAGAAATGCGGCCGGCGGATGCCCCGTTGTCACGGATCCGCGAAACGGCGCCACTCCAGTTACCATGTCCTCGACTGCACTTGGCCCGGATGGCAATCTGTATATCGGCTGGATGCGCAATGGGACTATCGCACGCATTCCTCACCCTGCGACGTTTGATCCCGGCAATCCCAATGATTGCGCCAGTATCGACGTTCCCATCTTCGCCGCAGATGCCAGACTCGGCGCGGGCGGAGCAGCAGGACACACGTTTGGTCTTGCCTGGATTGGGCACACGCTGTTCGGAGCCGACAACATCAGCCCCTGGTTCAAAGACAATGCGGACCAGTGTCTGACCCCGGCGAATGGAATGAACCGCTGCGGCCCCGTTGCAGGCGCAGGCACGGAAATTCTGGCAGCATTTGCACCTGGCCCGCAGGCCGGCATCATCAGCGACTTCACCTACAACGGACCAAACACCACTTTCCCGGGTAATACGTTGTACGCACTCACCCTCGGGGGCGCGGTCCGCATCAGCAATGTCACAGATGTGGCCCACATGTCAGTCTCACCGCAGTTTGGCGGGACCTTCTGCTTTATCACTGGCGCGACCATTGACACCAGCGATCTGGCGAATGAAACGGTCTATGTCGGCGCCGACTGCACGCAAGGCACGATCAACGGCGCGGCCTCAATCTGGCAAGTCAAACCGCAACCGCCCGCTGCCGGACCTCCGGGGATTCCTGGGTTCGTGAATGCCAGCGCCACAGCTAACGCGGCGACGGTGAACTGGGTCCCGACGCCAAATGGCCAGGCTCTCAGCAATTATGTCGTTCGCACCTTACTGGCCGGCGGAGCGCCTTCCGGTATTGCTGACGTAACTGTCAATCCGGGCGCAAGCGGCACCATACCGACCTCAGTGACAGTTACAGGCCTGACCAACGGGACATCGCTGGAATTTGTGGTGCAAGCCTGCAACGCAAGCGGCTGCAGCGCGTTCTCCGCTCCCAGCGCCGTGGTTACCCCTCAGGCCCTCACGGTTCCGGGTGCGCCCACAGGAGTGGTCGCCAGTGCCGGCAACAAGGCCGCGACCATCGCCTGGACCGCACCTGCAAACACCGGAGGCTCACCGCTGATCAGCTATACCATCACGGCGAATCCCGGCGCGCTGGTTCTTACTGTTCCCGCCAATCAGACCGGAGCGAACTTCAGCGGCCTGACCAACGGCAACACCTATACGTTTACAGTTCACGCAACCAACGCAACCGGCAACAGCGTGGAGTCGCCAGCATCGAACGCGGTCACGCTCCAGGTTGTACAAGCAGTTGACCTGGGAATTTCCATGACGTCACCGGCCAGCGTGAATGCCGGAGCGTTTGTCACCTTCACGATGACGGTGATCAACAACGGTCCGGGTGATGCGGCGCTGGTCACGCTGACGGATACTCTGCCCGGCGCATTCGTCTCGTCCAGCACGACTCAGGGCGTCTGCGCTCAAAACGCAGTTGCCTTCACCTGCAATCTTGGCGGAATGCTGGCCGGAGCGCAGACCCTGGTGAAAGTCACGGTGGTTTCAGGAAGCCAGGCCATCACGAATACAGCCTCAGTGCAGTTACGGGATGCCTCTGGAAACCTGATCAATGAGACCGTCGGCGCCAACAACGTTGCCAGCTCCACCACTAACATCAATCCTCCCTTTGGTGGCGGCGGTGGTGGCGGTGGCGGAATCGGCATAACCGGGGCGAGCGCGGACGTTCAGGTAACCGGATCAGCTCGCAACGGCGGGCCGAATGCCGGCACGGGCGACACGTTCGTCTGGCAGATCAAGAACAACACTGGAAACGCGACTGCACAGAACGTGGTCTTCACGCTCCAGATGCCGTCAAACTTCCAGCTCCTTGATGCTGCCGCCAGCCAGGGCACATGCAGCGGCATATCGTCCGGAAGTACGGGCGGAACGCTTACCTGCAATCTGGCGAGCCTCCCCGGAGGGCAAACGCTGCTGGTGACTGTGGACTTTGTGCCTTTACTTGCCGGCACATTCTCAGCCACTGGTTCGGCCACTTTCGGCGGAACGGACACACAAATCTCCAACAACTCATTCACTGTAACAATCCGGCCCAGATAGACCGGAAAGGCTGCCTGC
>JBAIYI010000263.1:0-2719 GCA_037915955.1 Terriglobales bacterium | reverse complement strand
CGTAACCCACCGGTGTGGAGGATTCGTTGACCGCGGACTCGTTGAACACCACCATCTGCTGCGTGGCGCGCATTCCTTCCATCACGTTCATCACGGAAAGCGGGACGCCCGGCATCACCTTGTCTTCCACCGTGGCCTGCGGATTGGGTTCGAGCAGTGATACGTAAAGATGATCGTTCACGTGCTCTTTGTTCAGCAGCTCGATGGTCGAGTTCAGGTCAAGACTGCGCCCGGCGCCATTTCCTTTGCGCGCGCGGTCCAGAGTGTCAGCATCGCTTACCAGGATGCGCAGCGTGCCTTTGGGGACTGAAGTGGGAACGCGCACCGGAATCCTGCGCACAATGCGCTCGCCGCGGTATGGCCGCAACACGGCTTCCACCATCACTTCATCGCCGGGCCGCGCTTCCGTCACGTCCGTGCGGGCATTTTCCAGCACGGCGGAGTGGCGGTCGCGCTCAAGATCGAAATCCAGTGCCACGCCTTGAACGGTCGGCGCCTGGAACGGGTTCTCATAGATGCGGCCAAAGCGGTCGCCCAGCGCCTGTGCCACTGCGACGGCGGTCGGCTGAGTGTCCGTCGGCGAGAACATATTCGTCATGCGCACGTCAGGGAATCCGTTCACGTGGATTTTCCCGTTCATGCGATAGGTGGTTTCCTCGCCGTACTGGTTCATGCCCATCAGCGCGTTGTAAACCGTCGCCATCATCATGAGCGGCGTGAGCTTGGGATTATTCAGGACTTCATAGTGGTACTCACGCGGTCCGCTGGGTCCGTGAATGCTCAGCGTGACGGGGATCATCTGCGGTTCGCGGCTGAAGCGCCCCATGATGCCGGTCTTGCGGTCCTGCACGAAAGCGCCCACCGGCTCGGTGGTATTGACGATCTTGAAAGCATTGAGAGGCGAAGGCAGCGTGGCGATCACGTTGGCCTTCGTCATCGGCATGTCCACCATGCCGTACTGGGTCAGCGGATGGCCACAGGCCAGCAGATGCTCGGCGTCCATGTAGGTCACCGTGCAGGTGGCGGCCACATCCATGTCACCGCGAACCAGGATCGCGCTGACTGCGGAGCCCGGAACCAGCGGTTCAGGCTGCTTCATCCCGCTCGAAGATCCAACCCCCATCACCGGCGTGATGCCGGCGGCGGCAAACTGCGAGGAGAACTGTTGCAGCGAGGCTTCCGTGAATCCGTTGAACACAAACGGGGAATCGATCGGCTGCAGATACTGCGTCATGCCCTGCGCGGCAGGTGTTTCCACATTCCCCGATGTGCTGGTCTTTTGCGGGGCTTGCGGCTTCGCCGCTGCTGCGACGCCCTGCTGCGGAATGCTGTTATCAAACTCGTTGATCTCCAGCATCTGCTGGATCGGCGTTACGCCGGCGATCGGTTCTTTCGAAAACTGTCCGATGCGGTATGCAATGGCGCCCAGCAGCTTGCCGTCAACGTAAACCGGGCTGCCGCTCATGCCGGCAACCACGCCGGTGTATTCGGCTTTCTCGCCCTTCAGCCGCACCAGGACAATGTCGCTCTTGGGGCCGTTGAAGTTCTTCAACACGCCCAGGACTTCTACGCCCATGGTTTCAGGCTGCGTGCCCTGAAAAACGGTGTAGGCGACGCCCTGCATTCCCACGTGAACATCGTCCACGGACATCACTTGCGTCCGCGGCGCGGGCTTCTGCGTGGCAGGGTTGGAGTTGGGACGAGTCTGTGCGACGGCCAGACTCACGAGGAACAGCAGGGTGACGAAGATGACTGCTTTTTTCATACGGCTTAAACCAATCGCAAACGGCCGTGCGCGAATCACCGTTGTTGTTCAAAAAGCTCCAAAACAGGTGAGTTCGTGGTTTTATAGTACCCAAGAGCTCTGGAAAAAGGCAGTGTCAAAAGTGCTTAGCACATCGCATAAGAGCGTGTACTTCTTCTAGGAGAAAGACCTGTATCCCTCTGAGCGGGAGCCGTAAGCAAGGATGTAACTTTTTCCCCATCGGCGGCGGCAGGAGGCGAAGCCTGCAGGGCCATACCGGCGAAGGCGCAGCCTTTACACTTCTTTGCTGAGCCGGCGGCCCGGGCAGCCATCGGCCAAAAGTGTCTGACAGCCTGAGTTCGTGCATCTATACTTATTGAAGATTCTCTTTCAGAAGGCAACATCCAGATGCCCCCACTCGACCATGCCTTGAACTCGCGGCTGCGTGCCGGGAGTTTGTTTTCCGTTTTTATCCTTCTACTCTCTGTTGGCCTGATCGTGCCTGCTTCACTGTCCGGACAAGACCAATCGAACCAGCAGCAACCGCCGAGCCAGCAGCAACAACAAAATCAGCAAAACACCACGCCGGCTTCCGGTGGGCCGCAGGGCGACCTTGGACCCATCGCAGTCCCCAAGAAGAAGGACGAGCCGCCCAGGAAGGAAGACGTCCCACAGAAGCCGAAGAAGATTGAGGGCATGCCGGAATACACCCTGCATGTGGACGCGCCCCTGGTAACGCTGGACGTAGGCGTGCTCAACCAGAAGGACGGGTCTTCCATCCCGGGACTGCGGAAAGAATATTTCCGCGTGCTGGAAGACGGTGTCCAGCAGAATATCTCGAGCTTCAATCCCACGCAGGCCCCTATCACGGCAGTAATGCTGGTGGAGTTTGCCAAAAATTTCTATCAATTCGATTATGACGCCCTGTATGCGTCTTCTGTTTTTGCGCAGACTCTGAAGAAGGAAGACTGGATT
>JBAIYI010000408.1:0-2723 GCA_037915955.1 Terriglobales bacterium | reverse complement strand
CTGGTCTTTGAGTTCGACCTCTCCAAAGTTGTGCATGAGGGCAGCAGCGAATTTTTTTCCACGGGCACCCATGCCGCGATTATCCACCTGCAGCACGGCAAAGCCGTCGCGCAGCAGGATTTCGTTGAAGAAAATTCCGGGGTCCCAGGCGTTGCGCACTACCTGACCGTGCGGACCACCGTAAGGGTTGTTGATCAACGGAACTTTGTGGCCGGTGTCGGGCGGCAGCCAGATGCGCCCATGCAGCACGGTGCCGTCGTCGGCCTTGAAGTCAACGAACTGTGGCGGAGTGAGCTTGTAAGCCTCAACGCTCTTTGATTTCCAGAAGACCTGGCAGCTTCCGCCCACGCGGCACAACGAGAGCTGCGGCGGAGTCATAATCGCGGAGAAGTGATCGACATAGGCCCTGGCATCCGCAGCGAAGTCGGCCTCGTGCGTTCCCGGTTCTGACTTGGTAAGCACCTGGAAATCGCTGCCATCCAGCTTCACGCTGCAAAGGTGCCCCTGGCGATCGTCACCGGGATTGGCATCGACGTAGAGTGTGCCCAAGCTTTCGTCGATGGCTTTCAGCCCATGGGTCTCGAAGTCGCCTTTGGTGATCTGGTTGACCAGCTTGGCCTGGCCAACAAGAGGTGACGCCTTGTTGAAGCTGTAGAGATAGAGATGGGTGTGGCCGTCGCGCCAGCTGGCCCAAGTGAAGCGATCGCCCGACTTCAGCACCTGGAAGTCATCATTCATTTCGATCCAGGTGTCGCTCTTTTCATCGAGCACGCGCGTCACCTTGCCGCTGCTGGCCTCAATAAAGAACAGGGAGAGCTGGTTCTGCGCCCGATTGAGGAGCTGCGCCCACATGATGCCGTTGCGCACCCAGCCAAAGCGCGGCACGTAGGTGTCCTTGTCGTTGGTCAGGTGGATCCAGCGCAGCTTGGTGCCGGCGGCATTCATAACGCCCAAGCGGACTTCCGGGTTTTCGTCGCCCACTTTGGGATATTTCTCGTTGTAAACCGTGGGATGGTGCGGGATGAAGTCGGTGATCGGATAGGTGGGCACCTTCGCCTCATTCATCTGCAGGAAGGCGATCTGTTTGCCGTCAGGCGACCAGAAGTAGTTGCTGCGCGTACCGAGCTCTTCCGAATAAACCCAGTCCACTTCGCCATTCAGCAGATCGTCACTGCCGTCTTGCGTGAGCTGGTGGCGATGCTTGCCTTCGATCTCAGTCACGTAGAGATTGTGGCTGCGGACGTAAGAGAGCATTTTGCCGTCAGGGGAGAACTTGGGATCGGACGCGGGCTCGTCAGCCTCGGTCATGGCAATGGCTGTGCCGGTAGCGAGCGTGTAATACCAGAGCTGGCCATTGGCGTCGAAGAGGAGGTGCTGCGAGTCAGGCGACCAGTGATACCCGGCTACGTGGTAGCGGGCGCGATTGTCGCGCTCGCGGTCGTCCTTGCCACCTTTTACCGGGGGCGGCGTAAAAGATGATATGCGCTCTGAGGCGACCAGCACCGCCGGTTTGCCGGTGGCCACATCAATGTAATAGAGGTCGGCTTTCTCGCTATTTTCCTGGTAAAGGATGTAGGAGACCTTCTTGCCGTCAGGGCTCCATTTGATGGTGCTGGGAGCGCGACCGGTGAGGCCGCCGGGAGACTCGTAAATCGACTTGACCGTGAGCTCCTGCGCCGACGCGACGCAGATCATTGAGAGCGCGAAAAACAGCAGAAAAAAGGGCCTTTTCAAAAGAAAATCTCCTGGAAGCGGCAAACGGAAAAGTTTAACACCGGGGCGTGGGGGCGAGTTGAGACGGGCCGAAACTGGCAATGAGAGCATGACACCAAGCGGCTCAGCAGCTGATAAGCTTTTCGGGGTTGCCGAGGAGCATGGAATGAACAGGTCCGTTTCCCGACGGCGGGTGACAGCGGTAGCTTGGCGCCGTGCACTGTTCTTGCTGGTAGTGCTGCTCAGCGTCTGCATGGTTGTCCCGGCTCAGACACCAAATCAGGCCGCATCTGCTCCTTCCGCGCAAGCGTCGCCGACTCCTCCGCCAATGCCACCCCCTTTGCCCACTCCAATGCCGAAAAGGTTCAAGCCTGAATCGCCGTTTGATGCAGGCCTCGTCGTTAGCGGCGTTACTGGGACCGGGCTGGGAAACGATTTTGGAGTGGGAGGCAGGATCACGTACTTTTACGAAGAGGAGGCGGGAGGCGAGGCGGATGCGCTCTCCGCACTGGAAGCCGAGATCCAATACATGCCAGTAGACAAAGCTCCTGACGTGCTTCATGGTGGTCACGCGCTGGAAGTGCTGGCTGGTGGTACGCTGGTTGTCGGAGATCGTTACGCGAACCTGGGAGCAAAGCTCCGCGGCGGCTTTGTACGCAGCAGCAACGCGGTTACCCAGCTCATCGCCGGACCCGCAGGCACCCAGGTCCCAGCGCGGTTCGGAGCCGTTACCACTCCGGTGCTCGAGTTTGGACTTCTGATGGAGTTCTTCGGGCCTAATCGCAAGAACCCGTGGGGGTGGAGGGCGGACGTTGGCGACCTCGTTCTTTTCTATCCTGATGTGCCAGCACGCGGCTTTGAGGTGCGCCACCACTTACAGGCGTCGTTGGCGCTGGTCTATCGCTTCCCGAAGAAGAAGTAGTGACACGGCCCGGCTTTGGCCGGTTGAAACTTATGTTGGGGGAGGATACCCGGGCGGGTGAGTAGAGACGTGGCACAGTGCCACGTCT
>JBAIYI010000875.1:0-13198 GCA_037915955.1 Terriglobales bacterium | reverse complement strand
AGGTTGAATCCCTGGAATACAAAACCGATTTTGCGATTGCGGATCGCTGCCAGCTGCTTTTTGTCGAGACGCGCCACATCGGTGCCTTCCAGCAGGTACTGTCCGGAGGTGGGCCGGTCAAGGCAGCCGAGGATGTTCATGAAGGTGGATTTGCCGCTGCCGCTTGCGCCCATGATGGCCACGAACTCGCCCTGGGCGATATCCAGCGTCACGCCGCGCAGCGCGTGCACCTGCGTTTCACCCAGTTGATACGTCTTATGGATGTCGTGCGTCTGGATGATCAGCGGATTGGTTCTGACCGGATGCTGAGGAGATACGGCCACGGGGTTGGCGATCTCTGAGCTCATAGGCCTAGCGTCCCTTGGGAACTCCCGGGCCGCCCGGCCGCGATGCCCCGCTGGACGATGATTTCCCTTGCGCCAGCCCCGTCACCAGCTCGTCCCCTGGCTTCAGCTCGCCGTTCAGCGCCTGAGCCACCTCCGTAAAGGTATGATCTGTGATCCCGGTTCTGATTCGCACTGGCTCCAGGGACTTGTCCGGTAATTGCTTCCACACCATCTGCGTCGCCCCGCGCGAACCCTCGGCCTTCGCTGCGCCGCTTTGACCAGCCGTTCCCGGCCGCCCAGCCTTCGAACCGCGATCGGCGGCTGGGGTTGCGCTTGCGCTGCCATTGCCTTCCGCTCGCGCCTGCTGCATTCGCGCCGCAGTTTCGGGGATCCCATACTTCTGGTACAGAGCGCGTATCTCATCCGCCGGCAGATCCGGCTTGTAACGCAGAGCTCCGTTCGGCACTTTGAGCACGTTGTTGGCCGTGGCCACCGGAATCGTCACGTAGGCCGTCATGCCAGGGAACAGCTTCAGGTCGGGATTATCGAAGTCCACGATCGTGTCATAGGTGACGACGTTCTGGACTATGGTTGAATTCATGCGGACCTGTGAGACCATGCCGGTGAAGGCATCGCGTGGATAGGCGTCAACCTTGAATGAGACTTTCTGCCCGGCCCGGATCTGCCCGACGTCCGACTCGTCGGTCTTGGCATAGACCTGCATCTTCGTGAGGTCCTGGGCGATGGTGAACAACGTGGGTGCCTGGAGCGAAGCCGCCACCGTCTGGCCCACATCTACGTTGCGCGCCACGACAGTTCCGTCAATGGGCGCGTGGATGGTGGTGTAGTCGAGATTCGTCTGTGCCACCTGGACCGCGGCTTGTTTCTGCAGTGCCTGCGCCCGCGCCTGCTTCTCCGTCGCTATTGCGGCCGCTACCTGGGCGGTCGCGCTCTCCGCGTTGGCCTTCGCCAGATCCAGCGCCTGCGGACTCACCACGCCTTCTTTGGCCAGCCCCACGTTGCGTTCGTAATCGGCCCGCATTTGCAGTTCGCTGGCCTTCGCTTTGGCCGTGTTCGCTTCCGCCACCCCGAGGTTGGCCCGCGCGTTTTCAAGATCAGCTTTCGCCTGCTCCAGCGCTCCCTGGAACAGCGCTGGATCAATTTGCGCGATCAGCTGGCCTTTCTTCACTTTTGAATTGAAGTCGACGTAAAGTTTGGCGATGGTTCCCGAAACCTGAGATCCCACCTGCACCGTGGTTACGGCATTGATCGTTCCGGTGGCTTCCACCACTTGCAGGATGTCGCCCTGTTCTACCCGGGCGGTGTAGTACTCCGCCGGCGACTTGCCGCGGAACTCGAATGCGGCAAAGATCCCCACCGCAAGAAGCAGAAGAATCACGATCGAGATATTTCGTCGGTTCAGGGTCACGGAGAGCCCGCTCGCAAAAAGTTTGGTTTTTACGCGCCTTCCATCATATCGAAACCGCAAACTCGTGGGTGTGATGGAGGTCAACGCCGCACTGGCTCTTCAAGATCCTGTTTCGCTGCGTATTCTGCGGCTTCCACGGGCCGCTCCGCCGCGGCATGGCCCTGTCCTGTCTCAGGCGGTCTGCCTGATGCGCAGACGTGATCACTTCTTAGCCGCGATTTTTGTCAGGGGAACGTAACGTTCCCGAATGTCAGACGCGTACAGCTTATGAACGTATCGGTCGAAGTTCTTAAACGCGGGCTGTCCGAAGCCGGTGCGGAGCATGGCGAGATGAGCGTCGATGTCGTACCTCTTGCCTGGTTCGATGCCAGACGCGGTTTGCGCACTTGGAGTTTGTTCACTCGGAAGAGCGCAAGAAGATGGCACGGTTTGAAGCCCGGCCAATGCCTGCGGCGAGTGGTCAGCCGTATCTATTTTCTGAGAGGTGGACATTGCGGTTAGACGGCCCACGCTTGGCGGACACATCACCGTTACGCCATAGAGTATGTCCAGGTGAGGAGGACGGAAGTCTTCCGCCACTTTCGTCAGGAGCGCCCAATTGCCATTGCCCAATCCGAGATTATGCATCTCCTGCTTGCGCCGGTTCGCTTCTTTGATCCCCACGGGGTCGTTCTTTTGCATAAGATCATTGAGCCACGCGATATAAGAAAAGAATCGCGAGTATGTGAAATTTTCAGGGACTTTCTCGGTGACAATCTTGCCAGGTACCGCGTGATACACGGTGAAAACGAAATTGTCGGCTTTGCGGAAAGAGGCCGCTTTCAGCTTCACGCGCAATTGCTGAACGCACCCGTTAAAGAGCGTCCGGTCGTAATTCTGCGGCTGCCGGATACCGCCGAAGCCAGGAGCATACGCGCCCCAACCTCCGGGCAGGCCCTTCGTTTGTGCGCGCAGCAGGACCTCTCGCTTCTGAAATGCCACGGCGGCTTTTTCATTGCAACTCGTTACAACCTGCTTCAGAATCGCAATTTCGGCATTACTCAAACCGCCAACTGGAGGGTCATCTTTGCCGAACTTCTTCCAGGCTCCGTTCTCCCAGATAACATTCCTGTGCAGCGCCAGCTCTCCATACTGGCCGATATCTCGGAACCACGCCTTGTACAACATGGAGGCGGGAATGGGCTTGCCCGCGTAGTCGACACGATAAAGGCGCAGCTCCCCGTCGGGCATCCGCATGAAACCTACACCGCTGGGAGGCATGTCGTTCTTCGGGGGAGTAGGTGGGAACTTGGGCGTCGCATCCTTGGCGGCCAGCGGTGCAGGCTCCGATGGTTTACTGGAAGCAGGGCGGCTATCCGGCTTGCGTGGAACAGGCACACTGGCAGACTCAGCGTTGATTGCGTCCCAATCCTCAGAATCCATATCGGCATCAAGCTCTGCGTCCTCGCCTAATGCATTGAGATCGTCGGCACCCTGATCGGCGTCCGGAACTGCTACATAGATCATGGCTGGAGAGTTGTCCGGGCACCCTGCTGCGACCTGTTGCTCGTGTGTTTTTGGGCTGGGGACGGCGCATCCGCTGCAGCCCAGGCTGGCAAGCTGTGCCTGCGTGCTCACCCACCACACACGAGCAGATAGCTTCGTGGATGACGTTTGCCGGGCGAATACTTCCAGGCTCTGAATCGCGAGCGCCTTCTCACGGACCATTGCGCCCTTCATGGCCCGCGCATACTGGCGGCATTCGGCAAAATCCGGAAACCATTGCCGGAAACTTCTCAGCATTCCTGAAGTCACGCTCACCGGTAGCTCGTCCAGTTTTATGCGAAGGCCGGTGGCGTCCTGAGCTTCACCGGCTGAGATTGTCAACCGTTTACCAATGTTGTCCAGGCGTTCGAACTCGGTCTGGAAGCCAAGCAGCTTAGCCACCAGGAACGCAGCAGCGTGAGCGTCACCTTCATAGCTTCCGTCGGCAAAAACGGCCGCTTCCGCCACCACCACGCCCCCATTGACGCTGCCAACCGGAAAGCTCAGCTGCCGCGAACCAACCTTAATCGCTGGCTTCGCCGTTGTACCCAGCACAAGGCTCCGGCCGCACTGGCCGTCGCAGGCAAAATGCCCGTCGACCTGCGCTGTTCCTGGCGGCACCAGACGCAGCGAAAATGCCAGCACTGTGCGGTTCGCCTTGCTGGAAACCCGGATGTTGTAATTGCCAGTGGCTTCACCGGCATAACTGAGCGTTATGGATGGAAGCGAGCTCTCCGTTTTTACGGGATTGTCACTGGAGAGGCCCCGTGCGAAAGCCGGAGCGGTATACCAACAGACGAGGCACAGCGCGATCAGAAATCTCATGCGGTTTGGCCACTTTCCGGCACGGCAGAGATACACGACTGCTACTTTGAACCCGGGCCGGCCCTTAGAGTTCCTGAAAATTTCGACTTCAGTTATTCCGGAAGCAAATCAAAAGAGCCCGACGCGCGGGCTCAAGATGAATCAATTCTTTGCGAAGGGGGCTTATGATCCGCATGCAGGTGGCACGATGCAATCGCCATCAACCTGGCAAGTTATAGAATTGAAGCTGCAGAGGCTGGTGTGAAATCCACCACTAACCTGTTGGAGTTCCTGTTCACTTAGCACTCTGGCGCCAGTCCGGCCCAGTACTCGGTTTTCCTGCAAATTCGACATTGAGAGCTCCTTTCCGTGCAGTTTGGAGAGCGCCCATTATAGGAGCTGGCGGACAAAGCAGAGCGGAATCGCAAGCGAGTCTCTGGTTTTCGGGAATCATCTCTTATCAGCCTATTGCCTGCTTCTGCTGACTCCTGTCGTCGGTAGCAGAAACTCACCCGGTCACGCATCGCCCAGTGCAGCTTCACTCGCGCTCTTTTCGGCCGGAACCACCAGTTCAAAGCGAACCCGCTCGCCGCACTGGTGGCATTCAGGGAATCTGTCCTGGGAATCGAGTACCACTTCATGGGGCGGGCGGTGCCCCTGATGCAGCACCCTATAAATCCCCGCCTTTGGGACCGATTCGCCAGGCCTGTACAGTGTCTTGGAGGAATCGAAATCCATGCGCAACGCCAAGTTGTACGGGGAACAATTCGCTTGGAGTCGGCATGTTGATCAGGGAGTTGTCCATGGCGCGCACGGATTCGGAGAAATCGGGGTCCTCAGAAATATGCGGCGCTGCCATCACCAGCTTGAAGCAGACATTCTCGCCGCAGTTCTTGCAATAAGGGAACACTGAATTGCGGGTAAAGAGGGCTGACGTCCGTGGCTCATCATAGTGGCAGACCTCGTACATCCCGGACTCGGAAACCAACTCACCGGGACACAGTTGGCAATCAGACTGATCGTAAAGATCAGTGGGCACTTTATTCATGGCGACTGCAATCCTGAAATCGCCCGCTTGGAAAATGTGCGAAGGTCAGCCCTGAAGCTGCGCGGCAGAGGTTTGCGCGGAGAGTCCTGCCGGGTGTCCAACGCGCTCCACGGGGCGGTTACTACTCACAAGAGCCTAGATGCTTTTTCCCCGCAGAGAGTTGGGACTAAGGAATTCGGGTTCAGCAATTTGGCAGCACGTGTCGCGAATTGCTGATGTGCAAACGTAGACCTCAATCGGCAACAATGCAGATGTCTGCCGTTTCCGCTGCGCTGATGATGCGGTTGCCATCCAGGAAGAGACACTTACCCGCATCCACGGCAAGGCAGGTGGCGCCGGCATGGCGCATCATCTCGATCGTCTTTACGCCGATCACGGGCACGTCAAAGCGCATGTCCTGATTCGGTTTGGCCACCTTCACCACGGTGAGAGCACGGCTGAGCAGGGCTGCTTGCCCGCCTTTCACGGCTCCTGCGGCTTCCCGATCTTCTGCGGCATTTTCATCAAGGCTGCGCATGATGTCGCCCGCGCGGAGGATTGTCGCGTCGGTGCCCTCCATGGCTTCGACCGCAACGCAGGCGGCTTCGGCGATCACCACGGTCTGACCGATGTCATACTGCGCCAGATGACGGCCAACCTGCCGGCCATAGACTATGTTCTTCAACTCTGTTTCATTCGGCTTGCGACGGGTGAGCACGCCAGCTTTCGCCAGCAGCGGCTCAAGATAGGACGTCGAGCTGATCAGGTGAATACCTTCATCTTCCAGCACTTGGGCGACGGCTCCAATCAGCGAATCAGTGTTCCTGGTTCCCAGGGAGAACAGCACCTTGGCCAGCCGCCAGTCCGGCCTTATGCTGGAGAAGATCTGCTTGTGCTTCACCTGGCCCGCCATTACGGCGGTGCTCACGCCTTCGCGCTTAAACGTATCGATCAGCTTTCCGAGTTCGCCAAGGGAAAGCCAGTGGACAGAGCTGGCGCCCCGGTGCTCGATCAGTGGAGAAGTCTCTTCCTTGATGGCTGCCACTACCACGTGCGCGCCTTGCGCCAGAGCTGCATCCAGCAGCAGTAAAGGAAAGCTGCCGTTGCCTGCAATCAGCCCGAGTTTTGCGCCTGCTTGCATTTTTTTAAGTTTACCAACCGCATCGAGGACATCTATTTAGCGAAATGGGCACTCTTAACTAACAGGTTAACAGTGCGAGCTTCGGGTGATGGGAAAACTGCCGGATCTAAAAACATTTTTGAGCAAAACTCCTTATAAGGGCTATCGGCTGCCGGGAACAATGGAGGAGGAAGAGAACCGCCTTGCGGAAGCAGTTGATCCCGATCTCAGGCCCGAGGACCACGGCATGGTGTTGCGCTACCTGCATTACGCTGACACTCTGCTGAACAGCCCTGAAGAGGAGCATTCGGAGCCATTCCTTTTGCGGCCGGCCCGGCACGACCTGATGCCGCAGTCCTCCAGAAAAGAAAAACAAGAAGAGACCACCGACATCCCGGAGCAGAAAGCGCACCGCGTCGCCTAGTGCGCTACTTGATGATTCCACGTTCCGCTGATTCTACAAAGCGAATCAGCATGGCCACGTCCTCTCCCTGATCGCCTTCTGACTTGAGCTTCTCGATAGCCTGACTCGTGTTCAGCCCCGAATTCAGCAGCACCCGGAAGGCGTGGTGGATTTTGCTGATCCGTTCCTTGCTAAAGCCTCGGCGCTCCAGACCCACCGAGTTCAGGCCATAAGCTTTGGTGTGCCGCGGTGTAACACACTTTGAGAACGGCAGCACATCCTGGGTCACCACGGTTCCGCCGCCGATGTAAGCGTGCGCCCCGATGCGCACAAACTGATGGACCGGGCTTAGAGCTCCCACCACAGCCCATTCCTCCACGGTTACGTGTCCGGCGAGTGTGGCGCCGTTCACCAGCATCGCGTGATCGCACACCTGTGAATCATGGCCCACGTGGGAGTACGCCATAAGCAGAGTGTGGCTGCCGATCCGCGTTACGCCGCCCCCCTTGGCCGTGCCACGGTTCAGCGTTACGCACTCGCGGATAACGTTGTTGTCACCGATCTCCAGGCTGGTAGGCTCGCCTTTGTAGCTGATGTCCTGCGCCTCAAGGCCAATTGCGCAAAACGGAAAAAAACGATTGTTGCTGCCGATCCGGGTGGGCCCAAGAATGGTTACGTGCGAGATGAGTTCGCAGTTTTCGCCCAGTTCCACGCCTGCGCCGACGTTGCAGAAAGGTCCTATGGAACACGAGGCAGGAACTTTGGCCTGCGGATCAACCGCTGCTGTGGGGTGAATCATTCTTTTGCGCCGGAATCAGCGATGCGGCCGCTTCCACGGTCCACCAGGGCGCAACTGATGGTGGCTTCGCAGGCGACCTTGCCGTCAACATAGGCTTTTCCGCCCATGCGTACGGCAATCCGCCGCCATGCCAGCACTTCCACCTCAATCCTGAGCTGGTCGCCGGGCGCAACTGGACGGCGGAAGCGTGCCCTTTCGATGCCGGTGAAAACCATCAATTTATCGTCGCGGTCAGGAATTTCTGTGAGCAGGAGCGTGCCGCCCGCCTGCGCCATGGCCTCCACCATCAGCACACCGGGCATAATCGGATAGCCGGGGAAATGTCCCTGGAAAAAGGGCTCGTTGATGGTCACGTTCTTGATCGCCACGATCCGTTTCATGCGTTCGATCTCCACGACACGATCGATCAGCAGGAACGGGAAGCGGTGCGGCAGAATGGCCTGGATCTGGCTGATGTCCAATGGTCCGGCGCTCGCGGCCGGTTCTGCGGTTTTGACGGTACTCTCGTTCATTGGCCGAAGATTATAGAAGAACCAGAAAGATTGCCAAAATTGCCAGAATCGAGCGGGCCAATCTCCTGGATTCAGTTTTCAATCCCGGCGATTTTGGCAATCGTGGCAATCCTGGCAATTGTCATCATCTACTCTGGTTGTGTACGCGCGTACCACTCGTGTGTGTTGTTCTACATTCCTTTTGTCTTTTTCCCGCAAATTCAGAGAGCAGCAGCTTGGCTCGCCAATTGCTTTGGAGTGAGTAGCAAGCCAATCCGCTCCACCTTTTGAGGGCCCTGCTTTATGAAGTTGCAGTCCATTTTCCTTCGTTCCTCCTGTACGTTGATCGTCTTTTCGGCCTTGATGCTGCTTCCCGCCCGGGCGGGAGCGCAGTGCGCGGCTCCGTTGTCCGCGGGTGTGGCGCTCTGCCAGCCCAGTTCAAACAGCGTGGTTTACCAGGTTCCTCATATTGAAGCAGCTGCCACTCCCACTTCCGGCAGCATCAGCAGCATGAAGGTTTTTATTGACGGCAAGCTGAGTTTCCAGAACTCCGGCGATGCGGTGAGCCTCTTTCCGGGAGGCGTGTCGAACGGAACGCACCATCTTGTGATCACCGCCATCGACGATTTCGGACGCAGCTACAACGCCAGCGAGTATTTCAGCGTGACCGGGAATCTGCCGAGCTCGTGCGTAGCCTCGACAGTGGGAGTGAGGCTCTGCTCTCCAACGACGAACTCCGTGGCCTCACAGAACCTGGAGATCGCGGCCGGCTTTAAGGGTGAAGCG
This sequence comes from Terriglobales bacterium, assembly GCA_037915955.1. Lineage (GTDB taxonomy): Bacteria > Acidobacteriota > Terriglobia > Terriglobales > Acidobacteriaceae > Angelobacter. The sequence continues at coordinate 4,489 of JBAIYI010000875.1, read as the reverse complement.
CGGATCACGCACCTGCGGGCATATGTGAGCGGGAAGACCTATTTGGATTACTCCCCGGCGGTCGGCGAGAACCAGGTGTTCATCAGCGCCGGTCCTGTCTCGGCCGGTTCGCACACACTTAAGCTGGTTGCATGGGACGCGGTTGGCCACGTTTATTCCGCCAGCTCCAGCTTTACCGCGTATTACGACGGCGGCTGTGATCCCTTGGGTAACTCCTGCACCCCGGCGCTCTACACTGATTCGCCTCAGGACGGCCAGGACGTGAGCACAAGTTTCCGCATCTCTGCCCGTGTGGAGAACAATCCAGCTGCGATCACCGGCATGAAAGCCTATCTAAGCGGAGCTCAGGTGGCGGTCTCTTCCGGGCCAACCCTGGATCAGACCATCAACGCGCCGAAGGGAACTCACATCCTGACCATTCAGGCGTGGGACTCGGCCGGAAAACTCTATCGCAATACGTTGAACGTCAACGTACGCTAACCCAACTGGCCGGGCGACCACCCGGCCTGTTCAGCGCATCGTTGTATATAACGCTCGCGCTCCTTCGTCGAACACCAGCGGCAGCTCCGTAATGGGCTGCCGCTCGTGTTTTGTGTTGCCATGTACTCGCGCCGCAGCGGCGGTTTATCATGGCCCTTCATGTCTGCTCCCACCGTCAACCAGGCTGCGCTGCTTAAGTTCTGCACAGACCACCAAGGGCAAATGCTGGAACTGCTCCGCCGCTTCGTGGAACTGGAATCTCCAAGCGACAACAAAGCTGCGGTAGACCACCTCGGCAAGGTGTTGGCGCAGGAATTCCAGCAGCTCGGCGGGCGCGTGACCCTCTTCCCTCAATCCGAGTACGGCGATCATCTGAAAGCCGAATTCGCCGGAGGGACCGCCAAGCCGGTGTTGCTTCTGGGGCATTTCGATACCGTCTATCCGCTGGGAACGCTCGCCACCATGCCGTTTCGCGTCGAGGGCGGCCGCGTCTTCGGTCCCGGCGTTTACGACATGAAAGCCGGCATCGTGATGATGATGTTTGCCCTGCGCGCCTTGCGCGAAAGCGACCAGTCACTGAATCGGCCCGTAACGGTGCTGCTTGATACCGATGAGGAAATCGGCAGCCCAACCGGCAGACCGGTGGTGGAAGCTACCGCGCGCGAGTGTGAGGCCGTGCTTGTCCTCGAGCCTTCGCAGGGAATCAAGGGTGCGCTGAAGACCGCGCGCAAAGGTGTGGGCGACTTCACCATTGAGGTCACCGGGCGCGCCGCTCATGCCGGCGTGGATTTCGAAAAAGGACACAGCGCCGTCATCGAGGCCGCGCGGCAGATCCTGGAGGTCGCGAAATTCACTGATCTGAGCCGAGGCCTTACGGTGAATCCTGGCGTGGTCCAGGGAGGCACGCGCACGAATGTGATCGCGGCGGAAGCGCACGTCGAGGTGGATTTGCGGATCGCCCGCATGGCGGATGCCGCTGAAGTCGAAAAGAAGTTCGCCGCGCTCACGCCTTTCGATCCCAATTGTCAGGTACGCGTGAGCGGTGGGATTAATCGCCCGCCTATGGAGCGAACTGACGGAACTATCCGACTCTTCCGCCTCGCGCAAGAACAAGCCACCCTTTTGGGCATGTCACTGGATGAAGCTTCCACCGGCGGCGGCTCAGATGGGAACTTCACATCGGGACTTGGAATCCCCACTCTTGATGGCTTAGGAGCTGTAGGGGAAGGGGCCCATGCAGCGCATGAGGCGATCCTCTTAGATGAGCTCTCAAGGCGTGCTGCGCTGCTTGCCTGCCTGCTGCAAACTGTTTGAGAGGAAAGGATTTATTAGGAAAGTTAAGGAATTACCGTAGTAAGTGCTTTATATTCCACAGATTCTTTGACTCTGCCGGAAGAATTGGCCTACAATCGGCTCATCAGTTAGCCCTCTAAAATTCAACTTGAGACTGACGGGAGCGCCCCTGGCGGTTCCGGATGGAGTGAAACACACATGTTTGGCGGAAAATTAGGCGTACCGGAACTGCTCATCATCCTCGTTATTGCGCTGATCTTCTTTGGCCCCAGCAAGCTTGGCGATCTCGGCAAGGGTCTGGGCGATGCCATTAAGAATTTCAAGGGCGCCATGAAAGAGCATGAGGCCGACCCAGCTGCTCAGCCAGCCGAAAAGAAGTAGCTTTTAGCTGCCGATCAATCCGGCTCTTCGCAGCATCTCACTAACCAGCTGCAACGGCAATCCAACCACATTGGAATATTCCCCCTCCATGCGGTCTGCGAAACCGGCTGCGCCTCCTTGTATGGCGTAAGCCCCGGCCTTATCCATCGGTTCGCTGGTTGCCACGTAGCTCTTGATTTCTGTATCACTCAAACTTCTGAAGCGCACCAGCGTCGTGCTGGTGCGCGTTTCTGTCTTCCCGTCCGGCGCGACCAGAGAGACTGCGGTCGTGACTTCGTGTTCCCTTCCCGATAGCAGGCGCAACATGCGCTCTGCGTCAGCATGATCGAAGGGCTTCTCAAGAACGTGTTCATCTGCAACCACGATGGTGTCGGCGCCCAAAACATACCGGCCGGGACGGCGCGCCGCAACCGCCCGTGCTTTTTCTTCTGCGAGCCGGCAGGCATAATCAAGCGGTTTTTCTCCCGTGTTGCGTTCTTCCGGAATGTGCGCCGGATCCACCTCAAACTTCACACTAGTTTGTCCCAGCAGCTCCAGCCGTCGCGGCGAAGCTGAAGCCAGTATTAAGGGTAAATTCTTCATGGATTCGTGACTGCCTGCGTCGACTGAGTTCCGTGCTGCTCATGCATCCTTAACAATCGCGCTTCCGTCTCAAGATACGTGAAAAGTCTGGCAACCAGCAAAGAGCAGCTTGGGGCCTGCCTCAGTGAGCACGGCTGTGAGTTCCGGGTCTGGGCTCCGCTGGCCCGCAATGTAACGTTGCGCCTTACCTCGGCCAGCGGGACGCGTGACCTGCAGATGCAACGTGTCGAAAACGGCTATTTCGTGCTGGAGACGAATGCAGCGCCGGGAGACCGATACCTCTACATCGTGGACGCTGGCAAACCGGTTCCAGATCCGGTGTCGCGCTTGCTGCCCGAAGGCGTGCATGGCAGAACCGAAATCGTTGATCCGCTCGCATTCAAGTGGACTGACCAGAACTGGCGCGGTCTCGCGCTGAAAGATTATGTCATCTATGAACTGCACATCGGGACCTTCACGCCAGACGGCACGCTGGATGCTGCCATTGAGAAACTCTCATATCTGAAGACGCTTGGGATCAGCGTCGTCGAAATCATGCCTGTCGCAGCTTTTCCCGGAACACGCAACTGGGGTTACGACGGCGTCTCGCCGTACGCAGTTCAGGAAAGCTACGGTGGACCCGAGGCGCTCCGCCGATTTGTTAATGCCGCGCACGCGCATGGTCTGGCCGTGATGCTGGATGTGGTTTACAACCACCTCGGCAATGAAGGCAATTACCTGCGGATGTTTGGCCCATATTTCACTGAGCGGCACAAGACTCCCTGGGGTGATTCGATCAACTACGACCAACCCGGCAGTGACGAGGTCCGAAAGTACTTTGTCGAAAACGCGCTCTACTGGATTCGCGAATACCACATCGATGGCCTGCGGCTCGACGCCGTGCAGACGATCCAGGACGATTCACCAGTTCACATCCTGTCTGAAATTACAAAAAGCGTGGGCGAACTGGCGTTTGAAATCGACAAAGAGATCTGCGTGATCGCCGAAACCGATGAGAACGACGCGCGCATGATCGAACCGCGCGATCGCGGGGGCTACGGCCTGGATGCCGTGTGGAGTGACGACTTTCATCATGCCATCCATGCGTTTTTCGCTGGCGAGCGCAACGGCTACTATCAGGATTTCGGCAAACCGGAGCAGATTGTACGCGCCTTGAACCAGGGATTTGTCTTTCAGGGCGAGCCCTTCAACTTCTGGGACGGCAAACCGCGCGGTACCAGCGGTGTCGGCATGCCCGCCGAGGCGCATGTGATCTGCATCCAGAACCACGATCAGGTAGGGAACCGTGCCAGGGGCGAACGGCTCACCACGCTCGTGCCGCGCGGCGCTCGCATGCTGGCTGGGGTCCTTCTGCTGCTCTCGCCCCACACGCCGCTCATCTTCATGGGACAGGAGTACGACGAAGAGAACCCCTTCCAGTTCTTCACTGATTATGGTGATCCCACGCTGCAGAAAGCCGTGAGTGAGGGCCGCCGCGAGGAGTTCAGGGATTTTGATTTCCGCGATGTTCCTGATCCGCAGGACCTCGCCACCTTTGAACGGTCACGCCTCAACTGGACAGCCGCTGAAGGAGAAAATCCGAAGCTGAAGTGGTATGCCTCGCTTCTGGAGCTTCGTAACAAGCATGTGACGAACTCTCCGCGAACCTGCCGCGCCGAACTAGCGGACGGCATTATCCGCATGCAGGTTCCGGCCGAAGATCCACGGTTGAAAGTGTTCGCGCACTTCGAAGGGAACGCGCCGTTGCCGAACC
>JBAIYI010000162.1:0-3646 GCA_037915955.1 Terriglobales bacterium | reverse complement strand
CGATGGTTGTGATCGCATTCGCACTTCTGCTGATTGCGGCTTCTGACTGGGCGCGCAACCTGATCGAGCAGGAGCGCAGACGCGACCTGCCGAAGCTGCAGGGAATAACTGCGGGACAGGTTTTCCTGACGGTGCTGCTGGCAGCCTTTTACAACTTCACTGTTTTTGAAGGTGTGACGTTCGGGGTCACCGTGCTCCGGCAGGCAGATACCAGATTGGGACTGATTCTCTCCGGCCTCATCTTTATCCTCTGCTGCCTGGCCGCATGGCGCAACGTGAGCCTATGGTACCGGCAGGGCGCCGTCTATGGCGATGAACTCAGGGAAGCCGACGAATTTGAGAAGCTGGCCCGCAAACGCGCGGAGTGGCGTCGTAACGCAACCCGTGAATAGCCGCTAGAGCGTGTGCATGTAAGCTACCAGGTCATCGATCTGCTGCTGGGTCAGGTCGCTGGCCGGCATCATGCCGCGCCCATGAATGATCGATTGAACTACATGCTCATCCGTGCTGGTCAGCCCGCTTGGCAGGTAAGGCCTGCTGTACATACCTTTCAGTCCCGGTCCCTTGTCGCCCCGCGACGAATACGCCGGGTGGCAACTCAGACAGTATGCGTTGTAAACACGCCGCCCCTGCGATTGCTGCGCATTGAGCCCGAGTTCCGCATCCGTCATTTTGGCTTTGTCTTTTCCGCAGCCGGATAAAACTCCGGCGCAGGTGATAAGAATGGTGCAGGCGAGGATAGACGTTGTTCGGTTCAAGTGACTATTATGTCTTTAACGCAGCCTTTTGAAAACCTGTTCTCCTCACGGCTGCGCCGGCATCTCCCATGGCCGTAAGCATCAAACGAGCCTACGACAAACCCGCCCGCAGCGATGGCACGCGCGTGCTGGTGGACCGCCTCTGGCCCCGCGGCATTAAGAAGGAGTCTGCGCAGATAGCACACTGGCTCAAAGACCTGGCCCCATCTGACGACCTCCGGAAGTGGTATCACTCGAGCGATGACTGGGTTGGTTTCAAGAAGCGGTATTACAAAGAGCTGTGTAGCCCTGAAGCGAACGCGGCGCTGGCAACTCTCTACGAACTGATTGAGCGTTCCCGCCAGGTGACGTTGATCTACTCGTCCAGCAAAACCGAGCGGAACAATGCGGTCGCGCTGAAGGAACTGCTCGACGGCGTACGCAAGCCGCCTTCCAGCAGCGGCCCGGCGAAGGCAGCCGCGGCCAGCGGACGGATCGCAAAACGGCGTCCGAACTTCCGATGATCCTGCGTCCGCTTGAATCCGGGAGTTCTCGGCCATCCTCCTCTGAGCTTCGGCCCGCGTGGAGTGTTGTCGAGAAAACTCAGAAACAGGAGTGCTCGAGCTGTTGGCTGATCACCCAGCCCTCGCACGCAGCCCTGGCCGGCGAGATGGCCGCGCGCCTGAATGCGCCTGCCGTGCCCAAAATGGAAGCTGAGCTCGTCCGAGCTATTGCACTGCATGATGCAGGATGGGGAATGCCCGACGCGCAGGTCGTCATGCGCAGCCGCACCGGGCAACTCAAGAATCCACAGTCCTTCCTGCAATGCTCGGTACAGGAATTTCTGGCGGCGTGGACTCAGTCCATCGATATTGCGCAATCGACCTCGCCCGCAGGTGGTTACATGGTGAGTCGGCACTTCTGGCGTCTGGCAGAGCATCGGCTGAAATCCGGGCACGATGAGGGACAGGACCGCAACGCACTGGAGGGTTTTTCGTCGCGCGAATCCGAGCGCCAGAATGCCTTGGCGCGCAAGCAGAAACGGAATACCGCCGAACTCGAACAACTTACGGACGTGCTTCAGTTCTGTGACCTGCTCTCGCTCTACGTATGTTGTGGATCGAGTGAGCCGGTCGAGTTCCCTGAATTCTGTGGAACCAAACCGCGGATCACGGCTGACGGAAATCGATATCGCATGTCCCCAGGCCTGATGGAGCCAGGATCGAAGTTCCTGCTCGCAGCGCTGCTCCATCCGGCAAGAAAAGACCGCTCCGGAGAAGAGATCCAGGTCGCCTTCGATTAGTTCACTTGTCTATTTCTGTTCCGCCGTCATCATCCCATGATCGTGATTTTGATGCTCATTGCTCGCCGGCTTGTTTTGCAGCTGCCGTTCCACGGACCAGATCTGGTCAGAATTTTTTTCCCACGGATACAGGTGGACCATCCAGCCAAAAACATGCGGCAGGAAGGTGCCTCCCGCGGCTTCGCATTCTTCGCGAGTGGAGATTGACCCGTTCAATCCGAATTTCGGGTTCTTGCCCAGCATCTCAATTCCGCGTCCCTGCGGGGCCTTGCACATGTTTACATGCTGGTGCCATTGCGCCACGCTCAGCGGGACTCGCTGGTTAAGCTGATCTTCGGTGAATCCCACGGGCGCAGTGAACATGGCGCCAATCAGCTTGTAGCTGTCGCCGGTCTTTTCATAGAGCAATGATGTTGGCTTGCTGGCATCAAAATTAAACGCGGCGCTAAAAGCATTTCCGTAATTGGTGAAGTGGTACATCTTCTGAGGGACGTTGGGCAGGAAGATTTTGAAACCATCGGCAAGAGCTGCCTGGTAATCCCGATACTTCTCCATCGCCTGGCGGGTCTGCTGAACAATAGCGTCAGCTTTCTGCTGGTCGCCGGGCTGCGCGGAACGTAGCGTGCTCATGTGCATGTGCGGACCGTCATGGTGATGATGTTCCATGGCCTGCGTTGCGGCATTCAATTCGCCGGAAGCGGCCTCGTCATTATGGTGTTCCTGGGCCCACACGCGTCCGGCCAGCAGGCCGAGCGAACACACAACAATCGCTGCCTTCATCTTTCCCCCTGTGAATGCGCCAAAGTAACAAAACCCGAACCTCCGGCGGAAGTTACTTTGGGAAGGCGCGAAAAGAGAACTTTCCCGCCATACTGGGGTTCTCTCGGGCAGACAGGAGAAAAAGGCATGTCTAGAACACTTCGTCTTTATCTAGCAGTTTTCACGGTGGCTGCCGCGCTGGTTTCAGGCGTGCAGGCCCAAACGCAGCCGAGCCAGCCTTCGCAGGACAAAGGGCAGACCGATCAGCAGGCCCAGCCTGGTGCTCAGGACCAGCAGCAGGGACCGCGCCATCGCGGCCCGCGGGCGCGCCGTGCCGCCCGACGCCACAATATGCAGGAGTTGGCCCAGAAGCTCAACCTGACGGATGACCAGAAAAAGCAGTTCCAGCAGATACGCCAGAACTCGATGGAGCAGGCGAAAGCCATCCACAATGACAGCTCACTGACGCAGGACCAGAAGCGCGAAAAGCAAATGGCATTGAGAAAACAGTCTCATCAGGAGATGTTCAAGGTCCTCACGCCGGAACAGCAGGCCCAGTTGAAGCAGATGCGGGAAGAGCACAGGCAAAAAATGCAGCAGAAGAAGAGTGAGACCGATAAAAGCAGCTCCAGCAGCGGTGGCAACGCGGACGACGATCCCTTTGCCGGAATGGTCAGCGATGATGACGATGGGGGCATGCGCGCGTAATTGACAGCTATCTGAAGGGATGAGCTAACCAGAATGGATGGGGCGGGCCGCCGATTGATTATCCGGGCGGTTTCTCTCTTGCATGCGGAAATTGTTTGCTAGCTGTGTAGCACAGGCGCCCTCGCCTGTGCCGTAAGCA
>JBAIYI010000904.1:0-3737 GCA_037915955.1 Terriglobales bacterium | reverse complement strand
TCATTGAGTTTGTGAGGATGATTGTTGCGCTTAATTCTGCTGCGGCGGATTGCTCGGCTGTTGCTGCTGTGGCTGAGCCTGCGCCGGGGCCTGCTGCTGCTGGTCGCCAGCGGCGGCGTTCATGTCGCCCAGGCTGTTCTTCAGGAGGCTGATCTCCACGCGGCCACCGCGGGCGCGCTTCATCTTGCCGTCTTGCGACTGCAGCGGAGCGTTGCCCATGCCAACCGTGTAAATCCGATAGAGCGGCACGTCGTGGTTCAGTACCAGGTAACGGACCACCATCTGCGCCATTTCGCGGGAGTTCTCGATAGCCACCGTGCCGTTGCCGGGCGAGAAGCCCTGCACTTCAACGATGTAGCCCTTCTGGCCCTTCAGCGAGGTCGCGATCTGGTCAAGAGCTTCCTTCGCATTGTTGCTCAGGGCGCCCTGGCCGGGACGGAAACGGATTTCCGCCTGGGTAACCGGGGTGTACTGGTCCAGCTTGCTTACCGTCTGCTCCACGCCGGTGATGCGGGTGTGAGCGGTCTGGGCGGTCTGCTGAGCCTGGTTGGCGCGGTTGCCGGCATCGAGAGCATGAGTGTCGGCGTCATTGGCCTTGCTCATGGCGTTGCGAATGCCTTCGGTCGCGCGGGAATCAACGTCGGCGATCATCTTGGCGTTCTTGGCGGTGAGCTCATCCAGCTCATTGACGCGGCCGCGAACCGGATCCAACTGGCGGTTGACATATTTCTTGCGGGCAAAGGGGTTCATGTGGCCCCAGAAACCTTCATGGCGCTCATACTTCAACGGCTCTTTGCCGGTAGCGCTCTCAGACTGGCTCTGAGTTTGCTGCTGCTGGGGCTGAGCGGCCTGCGTCTGCTGGTCCTGCGTGTTGCTCGTCTGGTTCTGCTGGGCGACGGCCGGCACTGCTAACGCAGCGGCCAACGACAGCGACAAAAGGTAAGACGTCTTCATTGCGGAAATTCCTCCGAACCGGGGGTTCTCGTGCTTCGGGGCAGCTTCGAGCAGGGTGCAAGCCCACCCCCGAGCGCGCTCTAAAAATCGCTTCGCCTTGGGTTATTACAATCTAATTGCCAAACTCCCGCTTCTGCGGGATCGCCATAAATTATTTATTTTCAGATAAATAGGAGCAGGCGAGAATTGCGGCTCAGAGCTGCGGGTACGTAAAAAATGCTCGCAGACGGCCGAAAGTAGGGGGTTACACCGAGACAGATTGCCAGGATTGCCAGGATTGCCACAATTGCCAAAATCGCCGGAATCGTGAAGCCGCTTGCTGAATGCTTTCGACTGAATCCTTTAAGCCCTCTAAGTCCTCGTCATCGCAGGTTCAGCTTTCAATTGTCAATTTTGGCAATCCTGGCAATTTTGGCAATCTCATCAGTTCAAACCCTCTGAATACAGAATCTCCGGTGCTGCTCTCTCACATAGTTGTCCGTCATGCCCGCAATGTAATCGCACACCACACGGTGCAGTGGCTCCTGCGTGAGTTTTTCCTGGTAGCTGTTGGGTAGTTCCCCGGGTGAGTCCATGAAAAAGGCGAACAGTTCGGCAATCACCTGCTCGCCTTCTTCCTTGTCCGCCTTGATTGTGGGACTGTAATAGAAATTTTCGTAAAGGAAGTTTTTGAGCTCGCGGCGCGTCACATCAACCTCAGGACTGAAGCCGCACAGCCGCTCCGGAAGCTGACGCGCAACTTCCGTGCTCGCGACGCCCGCCTCCTGTATCCGCCGTCGAGTGTTGCTGATCAGGTCACTCACCAGGCGGTCCATCACCCGCTTGAGCGCCTCATTGAATTTGAGCTTGTCCGGGGCTTCCGGATAGAGCTGCTCGACTTCTTCAAACGCATGGGAAAACATCGGCGCCTGCCTGACCTGTTCATGAGTCAGGATCAACGCCTCCAGTGCGTCATCCATGTCCGCCGTGTTGTAGGCGATCTCGTCCGTCAGGTCGATCAACTGGGCCTCCAGCGGCGGTCGTTGATCCAGCATGTATTCGGAAAGCTGCGGATATTGCTGTGGGCTGTAATCGCGGGAGTGCTTGATAATTCCTTCGCGGACTTCAAACGTGAGGTTCAGCCCCTGAAATTCAGCATAGCGTTGCTCAAACTGCTCCACGATCCGCAACGCATGCAGGTTGTGGTCGAAGAAGTCGCCGTGCTCGCGCATGAGCTGGTCCAGCCGCTTTTCGCCGGCATGCCCGAAAGGTGGATGGCCCACGTCATGCACAAGTGCGAGCGCTTCCACCAGGTCTTCATTCAAGCCGAGTTCGGCTGCGATCGTTCTCGAGATTTGTGCGACCTCGATGGTATGCGTCAGCCGATTGCGGAAATGATCGGAGTAGCGATGGGAGAAAACCTGGGTCTTGTTTTCAAGCCGGCGAAAGGCACGTGAATGCACCACGCGATCGCGGTCACGCTGGAAATCATCGCGGTACGGATGCGCAGCCTCAGGAAAGCGACGTCCACGGCTCTGTTCCGGCCGCAGTGCGTAAGGTGCCAGCATTTGCGTACGAGTTTAGTGGAATGGCGATTAAAGCGGCAATGCGAATTGAACAGAAGCACTCAGCCGTCAGCAAACAGCATTCAGCCCCGAAACAGTGTGGATCGCCTTAAGTGAACCAATACTGTTACGGGGCTGAGTGCTGACTACTGATTACTGAGTGCTGGGTTACTTCGCCTGTTGCTGCGCCAGCTTCACCTTGGTGCTTTCCAGCTTCTTCTGCACACGGGCCACATCCTGCTGGTCCACATCGGCCGGCACCGAGCGTTGCCATTCAGAGAGAGCGCGCTCCCAGTGCGCGACCGCCAGCTTATGTTGACCTGTCTTCGAATAGAGCTCACCCAGATGGTCCTGAATCGTGGCGTCGTTCGGCGTCTTTTCCGCCGCGCGGCGCAGGTTTTCTTCGGCCTTGTCATAGTTGCCCATGCGGAAGTAAGCCCAGCCGAGCGAATCAAGATACGCGCCGTTCTGCGGGTCGAGTTCCACTGCGCGCTTGATCATGTTGAGCGCTTCTTCCAGGCGAACATTGCGATCAGCCAGCATGTAGCCGAGGTAGTTCAACGTCATGGTGTTGTTAGGATCCAGCTGCAACACCTGGCGGAATGACTGCTCGGCCTGGTCGTATTTCTTCTGGCGCTCGTAAAGCGCGCCGAAGGCGAACTGCACAAACTCTTTTTCTTCTGGTTTACTGGCAAGTTTTTCAGCCTGGGCCAGCGCCTCTTCGGAATCCTTCCAACGCCTCAGCCGCTGGTACACCTGCGAGAGCTGCATGTAGGTATCGCGGTCTTCCGGTCCACCCTTGAGGGCAGACTTGGCCATTTGAATGCCTTCATCGCCCTTGCCGTCATCGGCCAGTTGCAGCGCCAGCGTGAGTTTAAGGTTCTTATCGTTGGGAAGCTTCTTGACGGCTTCCTGCGCAACCTTCTCCGCGTCACTCCACTGCTTCTGCTCGCGATACGTGTCAATGATTTCCTGGTAGCCTCGCGCGGCCTCTTCGCCGCCCAGATCCACCATTTTGCGGAAAGTCTCGATCGCCAGCAGCGGCCGCATCTCTTCACGGTAGACGTTGCCCAGCCGCTCCAGGAACAGCGCGCGATTGGCCTTTTCGCCCGCGCTGTAGTTCCCGTCCGGCGCAGCCGACTTGGTCACCAGCTTCTGGAGCACGGCGGCAGCTTCGTCATATTTGCCGGTGGCTTCCAGGATGATCGCTTCGTTGTAGGAGACTTCCAGCGAATCCTG
>JBAIYI010000517.1:0-3004 GCA_037915955.1 Terriglobales bacterium | reverse complement strand
CCCGATCCGTCAACAGCCGAGTGGTGGAGAATCGACGCCCCGATAACAGTGCGCATTCATCACCAAGATCACATGGGCCGCTATCACACAACGGCCTCGGTCATGTTGCCGAGAACAGCTCTCAAAGTACCGGAGGCAGACATCGCCGAGTACCCCGGTGTGCAATTCCGTGGTGCCTTCGATTTTGACACGCTCCCGCGCTTCGTTTTGCCACAGATGGTGCATGGGGCTGCCCTGGGGCAATCCTGGTCGCCGGCCGCCTGGGATGAAGACACCTTTCGGATCTGGCAGCGTTCCTGAAAATTCAGATAAGGATGGTGATCCGGCAATGCTCAAATGAGTTGGTATCCTGTTCTATCGTTGAATCACATAACTTTCCTGTATTTTGCCGCGATCGGCTGTTCCCCCGTCTCTTCGACATAGACTTCGAGCGAAATTCGAGTAAGTACGCCCCACTCGGGGCTAAGAGGTCCGGTCGGTCGTTGATGCGCCAAGGGAAGCCCGCCACCAGGCGGATTATGCGCCTCAGCGTCAGTCCGCAAAGTCCGAGAAACTAGGCTTGTATCGGACTCTAGAACTTCCAGAGTGATCAGACGAGTCCCTTGCCGCAGTGGCGTAACAAGAAAGGTTGTCGGCGCCGAATCGGCGTCTGCAAGAATCCTAAGAGTCCGGGAGGCGGCAGCAGGATCACAGTCAGGGGCGCTCAATCGAACTCCAACGTCTCGGTCTGCTGGAATCCCGTGACTGACCGGAAAGAACAAAGCAAAATGTTGTACCTTAACGTCGCTGGGTTTCGCGGTGTAAACCTCGCTCTCTTCTTTGAGAAATCTGCTCAACGCGCCGGGACCGGCACTGACCATCATCGATACGTCGACGTTCTGCCCGACCACGGCGGTCCTCGACACAGCCGCCTCCAAATACCTGCTCTGTCGATCTCTTTGTTCAGCAAAACGTCCTGCGGCGTTCATGGACTCCAGTACAGCGCGAATGCCTTCGCCGATTTCGGCGAATGCATCATCTATATTCGACCAGCCGGGTCCAGTTACAAATTTCGCGTCCCTGGGTAAGCCACTTAAACGTGCAAACGGCCCATCTTCCCATCCGGCAACTTTACGCAGAAAAATCGGGATCACTTTCGCCTCGGCCTTATTATGACGTTCCATCGCACGTCTCATTTCAACGTCATAGCAGTAACGAGAATTGCAGAAATCCGGACTGATCAATAGCAGAATTATGTGAGCTTTGTTTATCCATTCATCAATTTGCCCCTCCCATTCAGTTCCAACTCCTATGCAGCGGTCGTGTCTATCAACGGTTCCGAACTTGTGGTGCAACATAGACAACGCTGTAACCAATTTTTGTTGAAGGAATTCGTCCTCGTGTGCATAAGAATAAAAGATAGTTGGAGCGTCGCTCATACGTGCCTCGCGGTCTAGAAATTGCTCTTGAGTCGTTCACCTGACGGGCGACAATTAGAAGTGCTTGGGGAAGACCAGTTGACGCCGGGCAGATGGAGATTTTGCAGAAGCCGCTTTTGCTACCGGCAATAGTCTATGAATAACGGACCAATCGGGCCTCCGCCAGCCGGCCGCTTCTGTCACGTCACGCAGTACAACCACAGCCAACCCAGTCTGCACGTTTTCCATGTACGGCGTCCAGGCTGTGAGTGTTTTCAGAAAATTGTCGAGTGGCTGAGTGTCTGCGGCGGGCGCATCGCTGGCGCGTATCGCCAGCGCAAGAAATGCTTCTTTAAGCCGACAATCACTCGCGTAGGCCGTCGCCAGCTCAGCCATGACATCTGGTTTCCGGGTCCCGACCGGGACGCTGTTCACAATTTCCCGGGCCGCGTCGAGCATTTTCGCATGGACCAGATTAGCCGCTAGTTCCTGCAATATTTGCCAACGGGCTTCCGGGTCTGAGATCCGGTTGGCGATGGTTCCGGCTTCCGAAAAGAGCGCTGCTGCGCGGCGTTCATCGGTAGGCGCCAGTGCGCTGGCAACATCGCTGAGCGCTTTCACGCGATTCCATTCGTTGGGAATCTCACGCGCCAACTCCTCCGCTTCGGCCAGGAAGCCGGACTTCACTCGAAGGGCGATAACTTTGGCCAGGAGGGACGCCTTCACGCTTTCATCTGCCAGACCCGTGATGACCTTGTCGGGATCACGTCTCAAGGCGCCGGCGTAAGCCACAGCGACGCTGGCGAACGCGTCGTCACGGTCTTCTTTGGGCATCCTTCGCGCCAGAGCCGCAGCCCGATCACAGAGCGCACGCGCACGGGCCTGGTTGTGCGCCGCATACGCGGCGGCCAAATCGCACAGAATTTTGAGTTTGCGTTGGTCGTCAGCAAGCTCTTCTATCGCCTCACTACACACTGCATCGGCCGTCTGGCGATGCGTATCCAGCAGGAGAATCGCGAATTCGGCCAGCAGCTCCGGGCGTCTGCCCTCACTTGCATGACACGCAGCTCTGGCCTTGCTGATTGCCTTGACGGCGCCCGGGTGTTTCCGTCGGGCCATGGCACCCGCGATTTTGCACAACACAGACGCTCTTCGATGGCTTTCATATATCTGCTCGGCCAACCTCTCCGCTCTGGCGAATTCTTTTGCTTCTGAAAGTTGCAGGGCGAGTGTTTCCATCCTGCTGGAAACGGTCTTTCTTAGATTGCGCTCTATGAGGTCTTCCCCCTCTGTGACGGCCAGATCATTCAGGAACTGGCGTCTCCGGGCACTGACGGGGGCGTGTTCCGCAATGTCTTCCGCCTCGGTGAAGAGCGTGGCCGCCCGTCCGGGATTGCAGGGTTCCCAGGCTCCGGCAGCGACCACCAGCGCCGAAGCACGGATCTGGTCATCGTGGATCCGGCGTGCCACCTGCTCGGCTGCGTCAAGTTCCTTCAGTCGTGTGAGCATGGTGACTACCTCCGCCACCGCTTCGTCCCTCTCCCGGCTGACCTTTATTGTGCGGGCATCGTTCGTGGCCTGAGCGGCTGCATCCAACAGATCAGTGG
>JBAIYI010000720.1:0-1848 GCA_037915955.1 Terriglobales bacterium | reverse complement strand
TCGCTGGCCTCCTGTTTCTGCTGTTCCATCGCAGGCGGCATTATTTCCTGGAGCATCTGGTTTATAGCCTGCATGTCGCGTGCTTCGTGCTCTTCTTCAGCATTGTGGCGTTGAACATCTTTCGGGTTCTCTTTATCGTTGGCCATGGAAATCTGGTGAAGGGAACGGCTCTGGCGGTCATGATCGTCACCATGTTTCTGGAGGTCGTTTACCTCCACCGCAGCATGTTGCGGTTTTACTTCGAAAACGATCTTCGGAAAAGAAAAGGCTGGGGTAAAGCGGCATGGGCCACCCGCGGAGCAGCAGTTTTGGTATTTTTCGGAAATTCGGCGGCGCTGACGCTGGTTTATTTTGTGGGAGCCGCAATAGCGCTCTCTCGGATATGATCCGGTGGTTACGCCCGGCTGAACTCCAGCACCTTTTCCTGCTGCGGCGCTTTCGGCGGCGACAACCGTTCATAGATCTTCACATACTCTCGTGCCGACGCCGTCCAGGAAAAGTCCTTCGCCATACCGTTCAACATGAGCTTGTTCCAGTTGGGCTTGTCGCGGAAGGCGTTGATCGCTTCATGAATGGTGTTGAGCAGCTGCGCAGCGGTATATGGCACGAACTTGAAGCCAGTGCCTTTCCCTGTCGCTGTATCCCAGGGCTCAACGCTATCGTCCAGTCCGCCCGTGGCGCGCACGATTGGCACTGTGCCGTACTTCATGCTGTACATCTGGTTCAGCCCGCTGGGCTCGTAGCGTGACGGCATCAGGAACATATCTGCCCCGGCCTCGATCTTGTGCGCGACCGTGTTGTCATACGCCACCTTCACCGCAAACTTCTCCGGATAAAGCCGGTTCAGCTTGATGAAGAGGTCCTGATACTCCTTGTCGCCGCTGCCCAGGATGGTGAAGATCACCGGCAGCTGCGCCATGTCGTCCGCCACCTCAGCGATCAGGTCAAACCCTTTCTGCGCCGCGAAGCGCGAAACGATTCCGATCACGGGCAGGTTCACGTCGGCCCCTTCAAGGCCGAATTGCCGCAGCAGATCGTATTTGCATTCGCGCTTGCCTTCGAGCTTCTCCGGCGAATACTGGCGTACGATGAGCCGGTCTTTCTCCGGACTCCACTCGTTGTAATCCACTCCATTCAGGATGCCCGTCACCGTACCGGCGCGGTCACGCAGCACGCCATCGAGTCCGAAGCCGAACTCCGCCGTCTGGATTTCCTGGCTGTACCTGCGGCTCACCGTGGTGATGTAATCGGAGAAGGTGAGCGCGCCTTTCAGGAAATTCACCTTGCCCCAGTACTCCATCTTGTCCATGGTGAAGAGGTCCCACGGGAGCATGAGCAGTGGCAGAATGTCCGGCGGGAACAGCCCCTGATAACCCATGTTGTGGATCGTGAACACCGTCGAGGTATTGTGAAACACTGGGTCGTCGAGATAGCTGGTGCGCAGCAGCACTGGGATCAGCGCCGTCTGCCAGTCGTGGCAATGGAAGATGTCCGGCACGCCGAGAATCTTGGTGGCCTCAAGCACCGCCCGCGAGAACAGCGCGAAACGCTCGGCATTGTCGGGGTAATCGCCTGCCGGCGTGCCATACAGCGCGTCGCGATCAAAGAATTGCGGGTACTCAATAAAGTAGAATTGCACACCGGCAGTTTTTCCGCCGTCCAGCACGGAACAAAATCGGTATTGGTCATCAAACGGGACGGTAATGCTGCGCAACGCGACCTTTGGGTTGGCCAGCCGCGTCTGCCGGTAACGGGGAACATAAACGGAAACGTTGTGTCCCAGGGATGCAAGGGCCTGGGGCAGAGCGCCCACGACATCGGCAAGGCCGCCCGTCTTGGAATACGGCA
>JBAIYI010000764.1:0-6004 GCA_037915955.1 Terriglobales bacterium | reverse complement strand
GCACCGATGTTCTTGATCTGGTTCTGAATGCGGCCGCCGACGATCGTCAGCGTGTTGATTCCCGTCCCCACGTTCGTCAAACCACCGGTGCCTCCTGTGGAGATGGTTGCCAGAGATGCATCAATCTCCAGGTTCCCGTTGGATTGGCTGTTTTTCAGCTGGATATCACCCTTGGCGGTAAAGATTCCCAGCGCCTGTCCGTGATCGTTGCCAGGAATCAGCGTATCCACCGGAGTTGACGCTGTCGCGGTCGTAGTCACCGGCTCAGATTTGTAGAGGACGTCGCCCGTGATGGTTACGTTGGCGGCGGCCGTAATGGTCAAAGCCGTTCCGTCCTGCACTGCGGGAACGCCTTGTCCTGGCCCCGAAAGGGAAGTAATGTTCCCATCCACGTAGAGCATAGTGGCGGGTCCGATCGTTGCTCCGGTTGCTGGATCAAACTGCGTTGGAACTCCGCTGATGTTCAGCGTGTTTCCGCCGGATGTCACGCTCGTGGTGTTGCTCGAGTTATCGACTGTGATCGTCGTAACCGTGGATCCCTGCGTAATCGTGTAAACCTGCGCATTGCTGCCGCTGGCCGTGAGCACCACTTTGGCATCGCCTTCCACCATGATTCCGCCGCCGGTGAACGTCGGCGTTCCATTGATGTTCTTGTACGGCAGCCACACACCAGGAGTCTTGGTGGCCGAATTGGGATAGGCGGTGCCGTTGACATTGCGCAACGAGTTATTCAGGTCGCTGGGCGATGGTTGTCCGCCGGCGCCCCTGCCATCCAGAACGGCGCGCTGCTGGTTGAAATCATTCGTCGGAAGCGGCACCGACGGCTGACTGAGGTTGAAGCCTGCCTGGAAAGTAGGCGCAATGGTTGTGTTGCCAACTTTGTCCGACGAGCCTGCTACCTGGGCACACTGGCCAGGGAACTGATAACCGGCCTGCGCACCGGATTGTCCCACGGAGTCCGTAAAGGTGTAGCTCCCGCTGGTGCCGAACGTCCAGGAGCCATTCGTGAACACCGGCCCTGTAATGGTCCCCGGCACCAGAGTTGAGCCAGTGCAGATGTTCTGCTGGTCGATAAACATGCCCCAGGCGGCAAAACTGGTTTTCGACGCGGCAGGAACCAGCGTTGCCGTGATCGTGATGGTGCCTTGATCGGTCACCCTCACTGATTCATTCCCTTCAGACTTGCCTACCGCTTCCACCTTGTAATCGTAACTGTAGATGTAAGCCGTGATATTGCCTACCGGATTAGCGCATGTTGCCCCCGCGTTACCACCGGTTACACGGCACGGCGTTGCGGAAGGAACAAGCGAGAAAGATGCCGGCACTATGTTGAATTGCTGCGGCCAGGTCTGGCCCACCTGGCTGGTCGGCACCAGTGAAAATGGATTCTGGTAGGCATTGGTGATCGCCGTTTTAACGATTGCCTCCTCACCGGCGGGCATCGGTGACACGGCCGGATTGAAATTCGCCGGAATGGCGGCGGTGAAGCGATTCACGATGTCTCGTCGCACCAGGTTCAGCCCCGAATCGGCAGCGTAGAACGATCCTCTCGAATCACGGTAGTAGTGATTGATGAGCATGTCTGAGCGGACCGAAAACACCATGGCAAGGCTCACGGATGTAACAAGAAGGAGCAGCAGGAGCGCGGTGATCAGCGCCACGCCTCTCTGGTTTCTCCGGGCCATGCGAACTCGCGAACTTGTTCGGCTGTGAACCATATCTCCTCCTCTAGTTGTTCATGGTGAGATTGCGCGGGCTCACCACCACGGAGACGCCTTCCACCTTGTAGCCTCCGCCGTCAAAGTTGTTGTGGAAATTGCTTTGCACGTTGGTGGTTGCCGATGTTCTGCCGATCAGGGAAATTCTGACCGCGGTGATGGCGGCCCAGTTGCCGTTGTAACCGCATTGCGGCGATGCCGCAGGGTTCAGTGAGTCATAGCTGAAGTCATAGTCGCAGCCGGCAGGAAGGGGCGTCCGGAGAGATGCTCCCACCTTGAAGCCCACCACGTTTTCCGCAAGCACGTCCTTCTTGCCCAGGGCGCCGCCCACCTGGCGGTAGAGCTTCGGATTGCGATTGTCGGTGGTATCCACGCCATACGTGATCGGCGCGAGTTTCAACACCCAGTCCGTGGAACAGAACTGCGTTCCCAGCACAGGCGTTCCTCCGCCGGTTGCTTCCGAGGCGTTTGCCAGGCTCATCTGGCCGGCGTCGGTCAGGTGGAGGTTGTCCGCTGCATTGGTGCCATTGCCGGCCGTGGGATCGATCGGCACCGACACGTTGCCGCCATTGACGGAGGCGTCCCCGACTACATTCACCATCGTGAGCTGACTTGCATCGCCCTTCAGCACGAGCAGTTCATCACCGTCCTTGATCGCTGATGCAAGCGTTGAGGCGGCGATCGTGGCGTCCGCCGGGACAAGGAGCAATGTGCTGGAGGTCGTCGTCGCCGGTGTGCTGCAGGACGCCGCAACGTGCGCGACTGGCGTTGTCGTCGTGTCGAACGCGATCACGTTCAGCGTGTCGAAACAGTTCGCGCTGTACGCGCCGTTGCCCGGGTTGAAGCAGTTGCCGTTCCTGTTCTCGATGGTTACGCCGATCGGCCATGCCGGGATGTCCTGGCTGGGGTAGTAGCCGGCTCCCGCATTCACCACGTCCATCTGCATCTGGGCAATTGCGTTCCGCAACGCCATATTCATGGCTGACTGGTTCTGCTGCTCGGTAAAGAGCGGCATGTGCTTGGTAATGAGGCCCACCGCTGCTCCGCCGACGACCATGAAGACTCCCATCGCAACCAGGAGTTCCACCAGAGAGAAGCCTCGCGTTCCGTGTATGCGCTTTGTTGCGGTTCTGCTGGTCATGGCACAAAGCTCCTGATCATGCTGGATTGGAAAGTGGCGTTCGCCGTGCCGCCCGTGAGGCTCACCTTCACGGTGATGCGCCGCGCTCCAGGGATGGGTGTGTCTCCTTCAATGAGCCAGCGACGTTTGAAGGTGAGCACCTGAGTATCGGGCGCTGCCGGCGCATTTGCGCTGGCTGAGGAGTTGACCGTGCCGTTCGGCGAATGGGAATTTACCTTGTAGATCGTATTTCCCGCCCCGTCGGTGCCAATGATCACTTCCTGCATCGCACCGTTCCCGGCGGAAATCTGTACCGTGTCGTAGTAAGCCACCGTTTCCGTGACTGCGCCCACGGTTTGTACCGCCGTTGCATCGGTCGTCAGGCTGTTGGCCGGAGAGGCCAGCAACGCAGGATCAGTGGACGCGAGCCGGTTCAGGTCATCGAGCTTTTCTGAGGCCAGGAGCGATTCGGTGCTCATGTAGCGGCTCTGCACAGAGGTACTGAACATCTGTGCCAGCAGGGCTGCGGCGCCAAGCAAGCCGATCCCCAGAATCACGATCGCGAACATGGTCTCAATGAGAGTGAAGCCCTTCTGGGCTTTACGGTCCGTAGACGATATTGACATTGCCGTATCTCGAGACCGTGATCGATCCTGACTTGCTCTCGTAACTCACGGTCATGGCTGTGTTGCCGTCTGTGTCAGCAGTTGTGGAGGTGACCATTCCGCCCGGTCGGAACGTAAAAGTGACGGCGGCATCTAGTACAGCGGGCGTACCGGAACCGGAAATAGGAATCGCTGAATCGACGTTGGCGAAGGTTCCGATGTTGTTGGGATCGCTCTGGACCTGCATCGTTCCGGCGGCGTTATCGAGGACCAGTCGATAGGGGTAGCCGCGCTTCAATGCCTGGTAGCGTGTTGTCTGGATCGTGCCCGAAACGGAAGAGATGGCGCCGCGCAGTTGGAAATACCTGGTGGCGCTGCGAACGGCGGGCACAGCCATTGCGGTCATCACAATGCTGATGGAGACCACAATCAATAATTCGAGCACGGTCATGCCCCGAACTGAGTGAAACGGGGCTCCTGACCGGCCGGTACGGCCGCTCAGATAGCGCATCCAAAAACCCCTATTCTTTCACCCAGGAGACAGAACAGCTGATTGCTTTCCTACCTACTGCTTACTGCCTACTGCACGGATTACCAACAGTTTCGGGGTGCGCAAAGATACGCCACAAGGTTACCAAGGTCTTTGTCTTATCACTGGAGCATTACTAAAGGATTGCTCCCCGCTCGCTTTTCCCCTTAATCACGCAAGAGTATGTGATTTGGCGCAGGAAAAGAGAGCTCCCGCACTGCTAAAATGATTTCCATGACTCTCATCCGACGTGTGGTTCTTTGCTTCTTTCTGGCGGCTACTGTCCTTGTGGCACAGGACACACAGAACGGAGCACCTTCCACCGCCACGCTCAGCATTACCGTGGTACGTGAAAGCTCAGGCAAGCCGGTCCGCAATGCGGAAATCGTCCTCCATCTGCTCGACAAAAACGGAAACCAGAAGCAGGATGGGCTGGAATTGAAGACCCACGAAGACGGGAAGACAGAAAGCCCTGGAATCCCATACGGGAAGATGCGTATTCAGGTGATCGCTCACGGGTTCAGGACTTACGGCGAAGACTACGTGATTGACAAGCCGACCATGGAGATCACCATCAAACTGCAGAAGCCCCAGGAACAGTTCTCCATTTACAAATAGACTTTATTTTCAACGTTGCACGCCGGGAGTTTTGCCGGCTCGGTCTGTCTTCCTTGACAGAACTGCTGCCGGAATGTCATTTCTAGTAGCTTTACTTAATCGCGCCAATAATAAAGGTCAAAGGGGAAAGCTGCGGGTGAAAGTCAGGGTATTCTTCCACGGCAAGTGTTTTGACGGCACTGCTTCAGCCGCGCTCTTCCACCGGTTTTACCGGGAGCGTATCCGCGGTGACGCGGAATTCCAGTTCACCGGGCTCGTGCATCGCGCTGGGGCGCTTTTCGACGAGAACGACTTCACTGGCGATGAAAACGCCATCGTCGATTTCAAGTATTCGCCTTCACCCCGGATCACCTGGTGGTTTGATCACCATGAGAGCGCATTTCTGACGCCCCAGGATGCCGAGCACTACCGCAACGGCAACAAGGACCACAAGTTTTACGATCCCAACTTCAAGTCCTGTACCAAATTCCTGGCCCACATCGCGCAGACGAACTTCGGGTTTGATCCCTCGCCCGTGGCAGAACTGATTCATTGGGCGGACATCATTGATGGAGCCCAGTTCGATTCGCCGCAACAGGCTGTCGAGATGAAAGAGCCTGCGCTGAAGCTGACGATGGCTATAGAGTCCACCAATGACCCCGATTTCCTGCCGGGCCTGATTCCTTACCTCGTCAAGGAGTCGCTGGACGAGGTCATCCGGGAACCATTCGTTGCCAAATTAATCCCGCCGCTGCTGGAGCGCCATCGCAAGTCGATCGACATCGTGCGCCAGCGTTCCGAATGCAAGCAGGGAACCATCTACTTCGACATCAGCGATTACGATCTCGAAGGCTATAACAAGTTCGTTCCATATTATCTCCATCCGGAGTCGGTGTATTGCGTGGGGCTGAGCAGCAGCAGCTTCCGTGTGAAAGTGGCAGTCGGCTCCAATCCCTGGACGAAAAAGCAGAATATGGTGAACCTGGCCAAGATCTGCGAGCGCTACGGCGGCGGCGGACATGCCCGCGTTGGGGCGATCTCCTTCCCCGTCGACCGCGGTGACGATGCGCGCCGCGCTGCCGCTGAAATCGTGCAGGAACTCCGCGCGTCAGAGTCGGCCTGAGTCCGTGGGATTAAGGTCTCTTACTACCGCGTCTCTCAATTTTCCCTCAGATTCTCTCTGACTCTTGAACCCGAGTTGATGCTCCGTTAACCTCAGCTCAGTCCTTCACACCAGTGTGTGATCTCATTTTTATTCGGAGTATTTCATAGTGTTTGGCAACAAATTTTTCATGTCTGCAGCGTTGCTGGGCGCCCTCGCGCTCGGCGCCGGAGCGCAGACTAGCCCTCAGAAGGAATCCGGGGGGCACGAGAAGCTCAAGAGTTCGGTTCCAGAGAAGAAGCCGGTGAAAGGCGCGCCGGCAAAACTGAACCG
>JBAIYI010000369.1:0-1583 GCA_037915955.1 Terriglobales bacterium | reverse complement strand
CATCAGCGTTGAGGGCACTGCCGTGCGCTTCACTGCTCCCCTCCCCGGCCGCACCTCTTTCACCGGAGATCTTTCGCCTGACGCCAACACGCTGGCCGGCAAGGTGGCCAACGCGCAGGGGCAAGTTGGATTCCATCTTGCCCGCGCCGGCGAGGCGGCAGTAAAGCTTCCGCCCCCGAGCACCCTGCTGACCAAAGACTTTGAAGGCACATGGGAGGGCGCGCTTGATGCCAACGGCAAATCGTTGCGCGTGCTGGTGAAACTCGCCTCTGGAGGCGATGGCAAGGCCACGGGAACGCTGGTGAGCGTGGACCAGGGAAACATGGAGATTCCCATTTCCACCGTCGCCATCGCCGGCAAACAACTCCACTTTGAAGCACGCGCCGTTTCCGGTACTTATCAGGGCACGCTGGGAGCGAACGGAGAAATCACCGGCGAATGGGCTCAGGGACCGGGCCGGCTGCCGCTGAACCTGAAGCGCGCACCTGCCGAGGGCGGAAAATAACGTGCAGTTCTGTATCCTGCGGCGATCTCCCGCATCTCATGTCCATGGCAAGAACCCTGGTGCTCCTGGTGTTTCTCTCTGGACTGCTCTTTGTTTCTCTCCTGCTGACGTCGCCTTCCGCCGCTGCGCCGCCCGCGCGCAAGGCGGTGGTGGTGGAGCTGTTCACTTCCGAAGGCTGTTCAAGCTGTCCTCCGGCCGACGAGCTGTTGCGCAAGCTGGCGGAGAATCCCACAAGCGCAGGCGTGGAGGTGATTCCGCTCGGCTTCCATGTGGATTACTGGAACCAGTTGGGATGGAAAGACCGCTTTTCCGATGCGGCTTACAGCAAGCGACAGGAAGAGTACGCGCGCAGGTTCCGTCTGGATGGCCCTTACACGCCGCAGATGGTGATTGACGGCAGCTCCGAACTGGTGGGCAATAACCAGTCCGGCGTGACCAGGGCGATTGCCGCGGCCGCCGCGCAGCCGCAGCCTGCCGACGTGCAGTTAACCGTGAGCCCGGACGACAAACTCATCGTGAAGGTCTCCGCACCACCCTCCGCGGCAGGCGATGTCTGGTTCGCGGTGACGGAGAACAATCTCTCCAACCAGGTCTCCGCCGGAGAAAACAATGGACACACGCTGCGCCACGCCGCTGTGGTCCATAAGTTCCACCGCATCGGCAGACTGCGAAACGGTAGCTTCACAGGCGACGTGCCCATCACTGTTGATAAGAACTGGAAGCGCAACGATCTAACGCTCGCTGTGTTCGTCCAACAGGCAGACGAGGGTCCGGTGCTTGGAGCAGCGGCGGTGAAGCTGGAAAAGTGATTTTTAGAACGCGAGATACTTCCAAAAAGAAGGACACTTTAACCAACTTGTCATCCTGAGCGGAGCGCGAGCTTCACGAAGTGAAGTAAGCGCGCAGTCGAAGGATCCCGAGAAGGCGTCAGGCTTAAATGCGGATACGAGGTGTTCTCACGAGACAGTTTCAGTCTTGGACGTGCGAGGGAGAGGACATTCAAGAGAACTCCCTGAATCTGCATAGCGGAGGACACATTCTCGGGATCCTTCGACTTTGCGCTCATCGCTTTCGCGAC
>JBAIYI010000457.1:0-3846 GCA_037915955.1 Terriglobales bacterium | reverse complement strand
CCGGCTTGAGGCTGGGCGGCCTGGGCTTGCAGCGTCTGCGATACAGTCTTTCCGTAGTCGCGGACCTTGTCGAGCGAGGCCTTGAGGGCGGCGGCTTTTTCCTGCAGTCCGCGGGCGCGCGCCACGGCCATGATGGACTCGGCTTCCATGCTCAGCCGCTCAAGCGTGGTCAACAGGTAGGCCAGTGCGTCCGCGTGCGGTTTCCAGAGGTATGCGGAGGTGGCTTTCTGGTTGTACTCATCCACTTCCACGATCATGCGCGAAAGATACGACACAATGGACATCATGATGTTGGCGTAATCCGCGCGGAAACTTTTTTCGCCCTGGTAATCCGCCTTGAAGGCTTCCACCTCCGCCGCGGACAGCGTGACGCGCGTGTTCTTGATCTGCACAATGGGCGCCACCGTTGCTTCAGACGTCCTTACGTGCTCCTTGATCGATTCCTTGGCGCTGAATAGCTTGCCTTCCTGCACCGCGTTGTTTACCGCCTGTGATGGCGGCACGGCAAGCACTTCCGCCTTCATCTGCTCCTGTTTGACGGTGTTGCGCGCTACTGGAGGCGGCGCCGGCGCGGAAGCGGCGGCCTGTGCCGGTGCCCCTGGAGATGCCACTGGCGGACGTGGCGGCACGGCACTGGCCGGCGGCGTGTAACTGGACGCGGGACCGGCGGTCCGGCCCGGGCGTTTACTGTCCACCACTTTCTTGAACTTGGATACCTTGCGAAATTCGTCTTGCGCGTTCTGGTAATCTTCCGCCAGCAGCTGCCCGGTCTCAACTTCGGCAAGCTGCTTCACCGTGATGTCGCCCTCCAGGCGCGAGAGCATGCTGCCGCCTTCCCTCTGCACGTTTTCTGCGAAGGTCTTGATTTGTTTGGCAGCATCGTGGAAGAGCTCGTCAAACTTGCGGCCAAAAACGTCATTCCATACGGCGATCTGCGCCAGCGCGTTGGGATGATAGAAAGACTTGCCCAGTGACTGCTTCAACTCGCGCACGCGCTGCACGATGTTGGAGTCCATGATCTGGTCAAAATGGCGGAATTCTTCCAGCTCCTGGTACAGATACTCAAACTCCTGCAGCAGGCTGACGTGCTCCTGCGGCATATTGCTGTATTCCATGTCGCCCAGGGCTTTATAAAGGTGTCCCTGGAACGCCATGGCCGCCTGGGTCACGAAAAAATAAGAGCTATCAACTTCGGGCCGCTGCCATACCGGAGGACCGGATTCATCAGCGGGTGGATTGCGGAACAGATAGGTGATGACGCAGTCGGTCTTGTCGCGATCGCCCGAGCGCGACGAGCCTTTGGCGTTGAAATAACGGAGCAGGGAATAGGCGGTATCGAAACCGGGCAGGCCTTTCAGTGCGTCGCGAATAATGGACGGCGTCAACGCCAGATCGAGCAGATCGAGCCAGTCCCGGAGCCCGTCAGCGTTCTGGCCTTCTTTCACCTCGCCCGGAACAGGCACAGCGTGGCCGAGACTCTTCTCGATGAGTCCGGTATAGAAACCATGAATGGCGGTAAGGTCTTGCAACTCCCGTGCGGAGCCCTGTCCCACAAGTACACTCCTGCGTGCCTACGTCAGCCTGGGGATTACTATGGCCTGAATTGAGGTAAAGTCTACCCCAGCTACCTCTTAGAGACAATGGGAGCTGTTACTGTCTGGTTAATAGATAGAGTAAGTCCTTGCAAACCAGAGGTTTACATCTTTCGTGTTGCGACGTATGCTAGAGCGCGCTATTTGCCGCCCAGCACCAGCTTGGCGATCGTCTGGAGCTGCATATTCGACGTGCCCTCGTATATTTTGCCGATCTTGGCATCGCGGAAGTACTTTTCCGCCGGATAGTCTTTGGTGAAGCCGTACCCGCCAAAGATTTCCAGAGAAGTTGATGCCACGCGCTCAGCCACCTGCGAGGCAAACAGTTTCACCATCGCGGCTTCTTTTACAAAGTTCATGCCGGCATCTTTCATTCGCGCGGCGTTATAGACCAGCATGCGGGCAGCTTCAATCTCCGTTGCCATCTGTGCCAGCTGGAACTGAATGCCCTGGAACTCTGAAATCGCCTTGCCGAACTGCTTGCGTTCCTGCGAATACTTGGCCGCGGCCTCCCATGCTCCGCGTGCCACGCCGAGCATCTGCGCGCCGATTCCGATCCGGCCTTCGTTCAACGTCTCAATCGCGATCTTGTATCCCTTGCCCGGCTCGCCCAGCACATTCGCCTTCGGCACGCGGCAGTCTTCCAGGATCAGCTCGCAGGTGCTGGAGGCGCGGATGCCCAGTTTGTCTTCTTTCTTGCCGACGCTGAAGCCCGGGAAATCTTTCTCGACGATGAACGCCGTGATGCCTTTGTATCCCGCGGCGGGATCGAGCGTGGCGAACAGGATGAACAAGCCTGCTTCCTTGCCGTTGGTGATCCAAAGCTTGCGGCCATTGAGCACGTACTCGCTGCC
This sequence comes from Terriglobales bacterium, assembly GCA_037915955.1. GTDB lineage: Bacteria > Acidobacteriota > Terriglobia > Terriglobales > Acidobacteriaceae > Angelobacter. The sequence continues at coordinate 1,400 of JBAIYI010000457.1, read as the reverse complement.
CTTGAGCTCGGCGCGGGTCTGCATGGCGAATGCGTCGGATCCGGAAGCAGCTTCGCTCAGCGCGTAAGCGCCCACTGTATCTGCGCACTGGTGAGGCAGGTAGCGCTTCTTTTGGTCTTCAGTGGTCCAGCGCAGCAGGGCGTTGTTGCACAGCGTGTTCTGCACGTCAATGATCACGCCCGCTGAGGCGTCCACGCGTGAAATCTCTTCCACGGCCAGGATCGCGTCAAAGAACTTGCCGCCCGCTCCGCCGTACTGCTCCGGAATCTCAATGCCCATCAGGCCGAGTTGGAAGAACTGCTCCAGGATTGAGTGATCGAACACGCCCTTTTCATCCATCTCGTGTACTTTGGGCCGGATGGTTTCGTCGGCGAACTGACGGATGTTGTCGCGAAAAAGTTGTTCGTCCTCCGTAAGAGCGACCAGAGGCTGCGGAGGAGCGGGAAGCTGGACTGTGGCTTGAGACATACGAGAGTCCTTATGGATGAAAATCGTAAAACTAAAAATTGTAACACTCCAAACGGCGCTTCGTTCAGTGTTGATGCGGCCTCACACGCGTTCGTGACGCAAGTCACGGCGGCGGTTTGACGACCTGTGAAGCGCAAACTTGACGGAATCGCAGCCAGAATTTTTAATTCCTGTCTATGCGCGTAGCCTTCTTAGGTCTTGGAATCATGGGACGGCCCATGGCCGCCAATCTGGTCAAAGCCGGACACGAAGTCACGGTCTGGAACCGCACCCCGAAAGATGTTGAGGGAGCCGTCACCGCGCCCACGCCCGCAGAAGCGGTAAAAGGAAAAGAAGCGGTGTGGATGTGTGTTTCCGATACTGCTGCTGTTCAGTCTGTGCTCTTTGCCCAGAACGGCGCCATCCATGGCATGGCGAGCGGAACCGTGGTGGTGGACTCAAGCACCATCTCGCCTTCCGCCAGCCTGAACGTCATGGAAGGTCTGCAGGAACATGGCTGCGAGTTCCTCGACGCGCCGGTCACCGGGTCGAAAGTCGCTGCGGAAGGTGGCTCGCTGATTTTCATGGTGGGCGGTAACCCGAACACCATCGGACGCGTGGAGCCGCTGTTCCGCGCCATGGGCAAGCAGGTCATCCACATGGGCGACAACGGCAAAGGACTCTCCGCCAAGCTGGCCCAGAACATGAATATCGTCTTCATCTATGAGGGGCTTTGCGAAAGCCTGACCCTGGCGAAGAAGCTGGGCGTTCCGGCAGAGAAGATGTTCCAGTTGATTGAGGCTTCCATGATCCGCTCCGGCGTGGCCGAGTACAAAAAGCCGTTCATCCTCAATGAGGACTACTCACCGAACTTTCCGCTAAAGCTCATGCACAAAGACATGCACTTGATGATGGACGCGGCAAAAGAAAACGGCGTAAAGCTCCCCGGTCTG
>JBAIYI010000070.1:0-5841 GCA_037915955.1 Terriglobales bacterium | reverse complement strand
ATTGCTTTTATTACCATCGCGATCCCCCTCAAGCTGGATGAGCACTGGATCACGATCGGCTGGCTGATTGAGTCGGCGGTACTGCTTTATGTTTCGATAAAGACTAAGACAGATTTTCTGCGCTGGTTTGCCGGAGCCACCTTGGCGCTGGGAGTAATCCGGCTGCTGGCGATTGACAACTTCCACGTCGACACGCTGGTCTTCAACGCACGCTTTTTGACCTATCTGGTTGCAATCGCCATTCTGGCCGGCATTGTCTGGGCGGGCGATCGCTATGCCACCGAGGGAGAACTGCCGGTCGTGCGGGTGGCGGCGGTGATCCTGAACCTGCTAGCCTTGCGCGCTCTCACGCTCGAGGCCGCCGGATATTTTGACCGGCAGGCGGCTCCTTTCTACACGCGAAACACGGTGCAGTACCAACTCAACCAGCAGCTCGCCTTCGCCCGCGATCTGAGTTACTCGGTGATCTGGCTCGTCTATGGCGCAGGGTTGATGCTGTTTGGCTTTTGGAAGCAATCGGCCTTCGTGCGCTGGCAGGCTCTGGTGCTGATCGCCGTGACCATCGGGAAAGTTTTCATCTATGACACGTGGAACCTGGATCAGGGCTACCGCGTGCTGAGTTTCATTGCGCTCGGAGTGGTTCTGATGGGGCTTTCCTACGTTTACCATCGCGACTGGTTGCGGCTATCGCGACCGGCCGGAACCGCGTGATTTTCGAGAGTCGGGATTTTCTACGAGACCACGCTCGGGGATTTCGGATGACAGATATATCGGGAAACAGTTTGCTTGACGCTGTGATGGATTCGTGGGACCGGAGCAACCGAATTCTGGTTAACCTGCTCCGTATTATTCCTCCGGAGAAGCTTGAGACCAGGCCAATGGAGGGCAGCCCGTCGATTGCCGAGCTTTTCGGGCACATTCATTATGTGCGTCTGGTCTTTCTCGCCGAAGATGCGCCGGAGTTTGCTCGAGAGCTGCCGGGGAACGAGTGGGCAGCGGAACGCGATACCGATCGCATGGCCCGACGACTGGAAGAGAGCGCTCGGGCAGTTCGAGATGCTGTGAAAGGCAGGGTTCAGTCTGGCCGTGACATGGATCTTCACTACGATCATCCGATCCTGCTGCTCCAGCACATGTTATGGCATGAGGGCTATCATCACGGGCAGATCAAGCTGGCGCTCAAACTGGCAGGACACCCAATTCCGGATGATGAAGCTGGTCCAATCACGTGGAGCGTGTGGATGAACAAGAGCGGGCGTCCACAGGAAACGTGAACCATGCGGGTACGAATCGCTCAATTCGGATTCATTCTGATTATTTTGGTGAACGCGGCCGTCGCCACGTCACTCGCGTACCTGAAATATGCGCGACCGGTACAGCCGGGAGCAGCGGGGCAGAACTACGTCACCGTCGATGAGCAGATATGGAGGCATGCGCGGCCTGACTTGGGCGACCTGCGGCTCTACTCCGGAGATACTGAACGTCCATACGCCTTGATGGTTGAGCGCGGCAGCAGCGAACATGAGCGCCGCTCATTGCGCGTGCTGCAGCAGGCGAGCGTCGGCGGCAAGACGCAGTTCCTGGTGGACATGGAAGGCGTGACCGAATACGACCACGTCGAGTTAACCCTTGCCAGCAGGAACTTCATCGCGCACGCGCGGGTGGAGGGGCAGGACGACCCTCATGGAAAGAACTGGGCGTTCCTGAATGACAACATTATTTACGAATTTTCCAAAGAGAACCTGGGCGGCAGCAGTATGCTGCGGCTGCCGCGCTCCACGTTCCGCTATCTGCGCGTGATCATCGACGGCCCGGTGAAGCCTGATGAAGTACAGGGCGCCAGTTCGGAGATGCGCGAGGAGTCGCAGCCGGTTTGGCGGCAGGTGAACAGCACTCCAGAGCAGAAGCAGGAGGAAAAGGACACGGTGTTCACCTTCGCTGTTCCGGAACATGTTCCGGTGGAGAAGGTGGTGTTCGCGGTGGATCCGCAGCAGCCGAATTTCCGCCGCCAGGTGGAAATCCTGAATGATCGGAAAGAGCACATTGGCTCGGGCGAGATCAACCGTATTCATCTGGTTCGTTACGGGAACAAAGTTGATTCAGAAAGTTTTGAGGTGGCGTTTTCTGCGTCGGGTATAAAGCGCCTTTCTGTGGTGATTCATAACGGCGATGACGCGCCATTGCGGCTACAGTCCGCCCGGCTAGAGCAACAGGAAAAGCGGCTATATTTCGATGCAGCCGCAACGAATCCTTTGACGCTCTATTATGGAGATGAAAAGCTGGGGGCTCCCGTCTACGACTATGCCAAGCTATTTCAGCGTGAGACGACCGCGGTTGCAGCGACGCTGGGAGCAGAGCAGGAGAATCGAGCTTACACGGGCAGGCCGGATGATCGGCTGTGGACGGAGAGACATCCGGTGCTGCTGTGGATTGCGATTATCTTGGCCGTGTTGATACTAGGCGCGGTGGCGCTGCGATCCATGAAGACCGCAACCGCGACCTAGTGAAAAACCGCCGATGATTCGTTTGTCTTCGGCTGAAGAGCAAGCTTCTCCAGAAACGCTTTCAGCCTGACTTCACCGTCTTCGTGGATGAATCCTGCAAAGGCGATGCCCATCCCGACTCCGGGATGAGAGCTGACGATTTTGCCGCCCACATTGAGTTCACCGCCATCTATCTTCATGACCAGCGTGACCATCTGATTCACGGGCAGAGGCGAGAAGGTGTAAACATAGCAACCACCCTGCGAAATATCAGACAAAGTGCCCCAATACCCGCCGCTCCCCTTCTCTGGATGGACGCGGACACCGGTATCACATGCATAACGCGGATACCTGCGGCGCTCCTGAAACTGAACTGCCATTGCAATACTCCTTAAGAGTATTGTTCCACCAGCAGGTCAGGGCGGGGGCATTACGGAGGAACAGCAGGTACAACGTCCGGTACGGACATGTACGGGTGGAGCGGGTGAAACTTAGAAAGAGCTTATCAACCGATGCTCAGATCGCGAGGTTCGCGTCTTCCTGGTTAATCTGCTCGATCAACTCCTGGATGCGGCGCGTGATTTCCTTCGCCGGATTGGTGAACTCAATGCCCATTCCGCTGCCAGGCATTGAGGTGATGGTTTTCCCGGTAATGACCGCATGTTCGCCGTTGGCGCCAAAAGAGACGACCACGGGCACTCCGGGCGGCAAAGGCGACATGGTGGAGATATAGCAGCCACCGAGACAGATATCGGCGAGATAGCCGGAGAGCGTAGAGGTTTCTCCCGCAGGTTGAACTTCAACCGCCAGACCGCAGGCGTGACGTGGATGCTTGCGCCGCTCAGTGAAGGCCATCAGACAACCTCCGACCGAACATAGTCGGGCAACTCTGGATTTTGTGCAAGACCGTTACTACAAAGCCAACCACACTGCACAGCTAACCACGAAGGACACGAAGGTGCACGAAGGGTAAAGCTGCGGTTTGTTTTTAGTCAGCTCAGCGCAGCGCCTCTTCCACTTCGCTCAGCCAGTCGGGACGCTTCAGGACTTCGCGCGGCTTGGGGCCGTCAGCGGCGCCAACGATGCCATCCTTCTCCATGAGGTCAATCAGGTGCGCGGCGCGGCCGTAGCCGATGCGCAGCCGCCGTTGCAGCAGGGAAGTAGAGGCCTTGCCGAACTCGATCACCAGGCGCACGGCGTCCTGATAAAGCTCGTCATTTTCATCGTCGTCGCCGTCACTACCAGCAGCTGATCCGGCAACGCCGGGCTTTTCTCTCTCGTCTTTGGGAGCTTCGAGGAATTTCTGCTCGTACTGCGCAGCGCCTTGGGAGCGCCAGAACTCGACCACGGCATTGATTTCTTTTTCCGTGGTGAAGGGCGCATGCACGCGATGGACACGGGCTGAGCCGGAGGGCAGGTAGAGCATATCGCCCTTGCCGAGCAGCGACTCGGCGCCGTTGGCGTCGAGGATGGTGCGCGAGTCGATCTTGGTGGCCACGCGGAACGAAATACGTGACGGAAAGTTGGCCTTGATGAGGCCGGTGATCACATCCACCGAGGGCCGTTGCGTCGCCAGCACTAGGTGAATGCCGACGGCACGCGCCATCTGCGCCAGACGCGTGATGGACTCCTCCACGTTCGACTGGTCGAGCATCATCAGGTCAGCCAGTTCATCGATGATGATGACGATGTAGGGCAGCGGCCGGTGATCGTGCTCTGAAGGCGCATCAAACAGGCCGGGCACTTCTTTCTCAAACAGCTTGTTGTACTGGTCGATGTTGCGGACACCCTTTTCCGCCAGCACCTTCAGGCGGCGCTCCATCTCGCGGACCGCATTGCGCAGCGCGTTCGCGGCCAGCTTGGGCTCAGTGATGATCGGCACGTAGAGGTGCGGAACACCTTCATAAATGCCCAGCTCCAACCGCTTGGGATCCACCAAAATCAGGCGCACCTGCTCCGGTGTGGACTTGTAGAGGATGGACATGATCATGGCGTTGATCGCCACGCTCTTGCCCGATCCGGTTGAGCCGGCAATCAGCAGGTGAGGCATGCTGGCGAGGTCGGCGGTAACGATGCGGCCATTGATGTCCTTACCCATGGCCAGAGTGAGCCTCGATTTCGGGCTGGTGAACTCCTGGGCCTCGATGACCTCGCGCAGCCAGATGGTCTCACGCTCATGGTTCGGCACCTGAATGCCGACTGTGGACTTGCCGGCCATGCGCTCGATCAGGATGCTCTCCGCGCGCATCGCCAGGCACAGATCTTCTGAGAGGCTGGTAACGCGGCTGTACTTCACGCCGGCTTCCGGTTTGAACTCGTACGTGGTGACCACCGGGCCGGGATTGATTTGCGTCACAGTGCCCAGCACGTCAAACTCAGCGCACTTTTCCGTAAGCACAAGAGCAAGATCTTTCAGCTCAGACTCGTTGATCACCTGTTGATCGTCAGCGCGATGGAGCAGGGAAGTAGGCGGTAACTTGTATCCGCCCGCGGCGATTTTGGGCAGGATGGTCTTGGCCTTGCGTTCGGCATCAGCGCGAGAGGCGATGGGTGGCTCGGCTTCTGCGGCAGCCTCAGCCGAAACCTGCGCAGGCGGAACCGGGGCCGGTGCAGCAGCTGGCTGTTTCGACGCGGCTGGCGATTCTTCGAGCGCCCGCTCGATGCCGCTTGTCGCGGGCAGCGGCCGAGCACCAAGAGGTGCGACCGGCTGCGACGGAGCAGTCACTGCGCGACGATCGGCAACCAGGCGGCGATCGTTTTCTTTTTCTTTCTGCTGCTGAGCTTTCTGCGCCTGTTTAGCGGCTCTTTTCTTGGCGCGTTCGGCACGCCAGTCCTGGATGCGCTGGCTGAGCGCGAAGGCAAAAGCAAAGCGCGTTTCCGCCCAGATTCGGGCTGCACTGAAGGAAAACGCCGTCGAGAGATAAAGAGCCACGGCAACAATGGTGGCCGAGACGATATAAGCGCCGATCACGTTGAAATAGTGCAGCAGGACGTCGCCAAGGATGCGGCCGAGTAAGCCCTCAATGGGAACAGCATGGCGCCAGCGCAGGTGGAAGGGCAGTAAGGCCACCAAGGCAGGCGAAAAGATCAGCAGGATAGCTACACCAAGCGCTTTTGCGCCCGGCGAGGGAATCTCACGCGAGCGGAACCAGCGGAGACCAAATAGGGCGATCACCACCGGCAACAGGAAAACACAGATGCCGACGCTCTGGATCATGAGGTCGCTCAGGTACGCGCCGAACAGGCCGATCCAGTTGCTTGCACCATGGGAAGACGGCGACGCAGACGTATTGAACGAGGGGTCGGCCGGGGAATAGCTAACCAGAGCGAGGAACAGGAGGACCGCGGAGGCAAGCAG
>JBAIYI010000351.1:0-2956 GCA_037915955.1 Terriglobales bacterium | reverse complement strand
ATGATCCACACAATTTCGAACCAGGTGCGCGATCGGTTCGGCCAGCATGTCAAGGATGCTCTTGTCGAGGTCAGTGTCCTGGCCGGTCACGACCAGATTGACTTCCTTGCCACAGGATTTCGCCACGTCCCTGACCACGCGCGGAAATCTGCGGAAGAGATGTTCCACCGGCACCATGCGGATCTTCATGACCGATTTCTGGAGGTCATTCATGATGCGGGCCTGAAACGCCATGGCATCAGAAAACCGCGCCCGCAGGGGATCTTTGGGAAAGCGCTTTTCAAAGTCCAGAACCGCCTGGTGGAGCATGCTCTTGGCGATTACCAGCTCGCCGACCAGGTTCAAGACCGCATCGATGCGCTCCGCATCCACGCGGAGCAGGTTTTCCAGATTTGCGGAAAAGCTGGTGGCCGCAACCTCCGGCCTCGATTCATTTCGTTCAGCGGCTGCGAGCTGGCTGGTTGAGTTGTCCTGTTGTTCGAGAGATCCAACCTGTGTGCCCGGCTCATCTGCTTGTGGCGCAACCGCCGGTTCCGCGAGATGCGAGGGCACAGTTTCGACTTTCTCCTCCACTGAAATAATCGGCCTTACGATGAGCTCAGCCACGACGGAAGGGATGTGACACTTCTTCTCAAGCCAATTCTGGCTTCTCCGGCTTGAGAGCGCCGCTTCCACCAAATCCACTTTTTCCGGCTGCTCGTCATTACCCGGACAGGTCGCCATTACGATTCCGCACTCGCCTAGTACGTTGCGGATAAGCTGCAATGCCGCCGTGCGCATGGGGCAGTTCGGATCAATGCTGAATGCGATGTTGAAAATAGTCTCGCCGCGACCGAGGGCCTCGGCGATCAGAAGGCGCTCGTACTCACTCCAGGCGAAACGTGCATGCGAAACGGAAAGCCCTCTGGGCGTGGTGGGCGCCGTAAGCAAGATGATCTGCTGCCGCAGCTCGGCCGCTTGTGGCGGCTGAAGGTCGCCACGATAGGCGGAGAGCATGGACGCGAACGTGTCAGCCGCGATAAGGACGACCTCCGCCAGCTTTTGCTGCGCGCTTGCTGCCACCTCCGGCTTCAGGGCATCTTCCAGCGCATGCGCCAGTTCGCTCAACTCCTGGAAGCCGCAGGCAGCCGAATCCCCTTTCAGCGTGTGGACGGTCCTCCGCGCTTCACGCAGAATCTCCGCGCTTTCGGGTTCCTTCTCCAGCTTTAGCCCTTCGTCATTGAGGGTTTGCAGGAGTTCGGCCGCGCTCTCAAAAAAGAGCTCCCGCATCTCAGCCGTGCGTTCGTCAGAGAAGAAGTTCAAATACTCACCTCAATCCGCTGGTACGCAGTGCCATTGTTCTGGTGAATCATGCGGTACTTATCGGAGAGCCCAAAGAGACTCTCGGCGTGCCCGATGAAGAGATATCCTTCAGGGTTCAGGCAGCGATAAAACTTGTCGACCAGGCGCTTCTGCTCGGCTTCATCGAAATAGATCATCACGTTACGGCAGAAAATCACATCGTTTCGCTGCGGAAGGAATTCGGTCTTGAGATTGTGAAAGTCGAAATGGACCAGGTCCTTGAGCGGACGCTTCAATGCGTAGCGGTCGCTGATCTTGTCGAAATAGCGCAGCCGGAACGCGTAATCCACGGCTTCCATCTGCATCTCGGAATAGATGCCTTCCTGCGCTGCGCGCAGAACGGAATAGTTGATATCGGAAGCCAGGATTTCCACTTTCCACGGCGGAGGAATCAGGGGCTTGGGCGTCGGCATTTCAAAGGGCAGGGGATTGCGAAGGTAGTAGTAGGCCAGGGCGTCACAGATCAGCATTGCCATTGTGTACGGCTCCTGACCGGTTGAGCATCCGGCACTCCACAGCCGCAGGGTCCAGTCTCTCCGCTCCCGCTTGCGTTTCAGTAAATCCTCGAGGATGTTTTTCTGGAAAAGATCAAGCTGCGGCTTGTTACGGAAAAAGCTGGTTTCATTGACGGTCAGGTTCTCAACCAGCGCCACCAACTCCGCCTTGCCATGATGGCTTGTCAGCAGGCGATAGTAGGCGTAGAAGGTGTCTACGCCGCAGACGCGCAGTCTGCGCTGGAGCCGGTCCTGGAGGAAATGGGCGCGGCGTTCATCAAAGTACATGCCGCATTCCTGATACACCAGGGTTTGCAACAATTTGTATTCTGCTTCCGTAATCTGCACTTGCGCGCTCGACGCCATGGTTCTCCCAGGATTCTGTTAACTGCCGTTCTGTTACGCGGTTGCTTCCGCCGATGAAGCCGGCTGCAGGACCTCAAGCCGGTGTAACTCGCCCTTCTGCATCACCTTGCTGAGGTCAATCAGGATCACCAGCCGATCGTGCAACTTGCCTACGCCGGTCACATAGTTCAGTTCGCCCTGCTCGTACACGGTTGGCGGAGGCTCGACCTGACTTTCCGGGATCTTCATGACTTCTGATGCTGCATCCACGATCAGTCCCACCAGCTTGCCGTCCACTTCCGTGACCAGGATGCGATTTTTCTTATTGCGCGTGATCTCCAATTCACCAAAACGCTTGCGCAGGTCAATGACGGAGATAATCTTGCCGCGCAGATTAATCACACCTTCCACGTACTCCGGGGCGTCCGGCACGGCCGTGATTTCCGGCAGGCGCACGATCTCATGCACCAGTGCTATGGGAACGCCGAACGTCTCGCGCCCTATCCGGAAGCCCACGATGTGTAATTCTCTGGCCATTGCGTGGTACCTCTGTGATTAGTTGTAAGGTGACACTGCCGTAGCCCAGGCGACCGGCATCCGCTCACGTTCCGGAGCTTCTCTTCCATTGCGGTACCCGGAGTTGCGACTGTCACTATTGCTCTGCTGCTGCGCCTGGTACTCCAGAACAAACCGGTCCATCGATTCAAGCAAGAGTCGCGACATCTTCGACATCTGCTCGGCCGAGGCCGCCAGTTCTGTTGAACCTGAGGAAGAGC
>JBAIYI010000259.1:0-2200 GCA_037915955.1 Terriglobales bacterium | reverse complement strand
AGGTTTATCACTCATAGCGTAGCGCCTCCGCAGGCAGAACGCGAGCCGCAGACCATGAGGGATAAAGTGTGGCAACAAAGGAGATTAGCAGCGAAACAACGCTGACCAAAACACCGTCCAGCACCCGTGGCGCAAACGGCACGTAACTGATGGAGTAGACCTCAGGGTTCAGCGCGATGAAGTGGTACTTCGCCCCGGCCAGCGCTACGCCATACCCGATTACCAGCCCCAGAAACGTCCCAATCAGGCCGATAAGAACTCCCTGAAAAATGAAGATCCGCCGCACCTGCCTGCGCCGGGCGCCCATGGAAACCAGCACGGCGATGTCTTTTGTCTTCTCCATCACCATCATGATCAGTGAAATCAATATGTTGAGAGCTGCGACAAAAACGATCAACCCAATGGTCAAAAATGTCACAACCTTCTCCAGGCTGAGTGCGCGAAAGAGCGCACGGTTTTCCTCCATCCAGTTCTTGGCCAGGTACTCCGGCCCAGCGGCTGTCTGGAGCTCATTGCCGATCTGCTCCGCCTTGTAGAGATCGTCCACCTTGAACTCTATAACTGAAATAACGTCACCCAGGCCGTAGAGCCTCTGGCAATCGGAGAGGCGGATCAGTCCCCATGTGCTGTCATAGGCGAAGAAGCCTGAGTTGAAGATCCCCACCACCCGAAAGCGCTCGTACTTGGGAACAATGCCGAATGGCGTCAGCTCGCCCTGCGGGCTGGTGACCGTGATGATCGAGTCCACTGACGCGCCAATGCTCTCCGCCAGGTCTTTTCCCAGCACGATCGGCGGGTACGGTTGCGGCCCGGAGCAGCCTTCACTGCTGCCGTCCGGACACGGTGTGGGCGTGGGCGCAGGGGCCAGTGGCGCGGCCGAGCCGAACTTTACCGATTTCAGTAGCTCACTCACCTGATTCTCATATTCCGGGATCACGCCTTTGAGCTGCATGCCGCTGGCCCGCGGCCCTCGTGCCGCAAGTACTTCTTCGTATAGTGAGGGAGCTGCCGCAACCACGTGCGGCTGTTTCTCCAGCTTTGTAAGCAAAGGCCGCCAATCGTAGATTCCGTCCGCTTTGATCTTCTCAATGCGGACGTGCGCCGTTGAGCCGACCAGTTGGTTCTGCAGGTCGCGCTGGAAGCCTGAGTTGATGGAGAGCGCCACAATCAGTGAAGCCACGCCGGCAGCCACGCCGATCACTGAGATCGCTGTGATCACCCCGATCACCGCCTGCCGCCGCTTGGCGCGGAGATACCGGGCAGCTACGAAGAGTTCAAACTTCACTCGCGCGCCTCACTGCGATGGATTGTGCTCAAGCCTTCTTCCTTTCCAGGGCAGCATCAGGATTGCGGGAACCCGGTTGCGATAATCGCGATAGCGCTGGCCAAAGCGGGATTCAAGCTCACGATCTTCCATGGCGATCATGATCGGGAAAGTGATCAGCGCGCTTACGGCCAGCAGGAAAAAGTTAACGGCCAGCCCGCTCCCAATTGCCCACCCGGTCATGTTACAGAGATGGGCAAAGTAGATTGGGTGGCGCATGGAGGCGTGCAGCCCGGTGGTGACCAGTTGCTGTTCATGTTCTTCAGGGCGCAGCTCAGCTTCGCCGCTGAGCTTGTGCCCGCCGAACTCGGAGAAGATGCGCGCGTACGTCCGAGATCCGATCGCGAAGAGACATACGGCAGGAAGCCAGGCCCAGAGCGTTGAGTAGAGTCGTGTCTGATGCCAGGGCCAGCTAACGATTGCTTCAGCGGCAATCAGCAAAGTCCATAGAGGAAGCAAAGCACGGTAGGGCGACCTTTTCATCCTGCGCCAGCGCGCGGCAAACGGATGAATCGCAAACCAGAACAGTGGACTACTGCTGTAGATGACGGCTGCCATCCATGGGATCAGCAGCAGCTTGGCCTCCATGCAGTGATTGTAACAGGCACCGAAAAGTCGTTGGCTCATGAGCTCGGGTTGTCGACGAACCTGCCGCACCATTCAGGTTTGTGTGGCACAGCCCTGTCTCTGTGCGTCTCTGCCTCTGTCATATCGATTGTGGATCGCAGCCGCCCTCGGCTGCGCCAAGTTGCAGCTGAGTGGAAACGAATGTCAGATCTGCCCATGCTTGTGTGGCACAGACACTCCTGTCTGTGCCTGCCTGTCCTGCCATGCAAATCGTGTAGCGCAGCCGCCCTCGGCTGCGCCAAGTTGCAG
>JBAIYI010000348.1:0-1703 GCA_037915955.1 Terriglobales bacterium | reverse complement strand
GCACCAAGCTGTGCCGGAATCCGGCGATGACCGCTCCTGCGCCGGCGAGCATGTTGCACGCGCCGTTGGTGAGAGCAATCATCCAGGCCCACTGTTCGGAGCGGCCAAGACCGCGGGAGGAATAGATCATCAACCATCCGGAGAAGATTATGTAGAGACCCATCACTCCGAAGAAGTACGCAATGCCGGCGGCCTTGTCGGGAATTTTTGTTAAAGCGCCCTTGTAGATCATTGGTGTCGCCGCGGTATGCAACACGCCGATGATCGCCACGAGAACCCCACCCACAACCGACCACCACGACAGCAACTTGTACCTACTCATACATTTCCTTTCCTGAGAGATGGTTCGTTATGGCCCCATGAAGCGCCCTTTCGTCGCTCAAGTCAGGCCGGTGCGCATAAGGTCCGTAGGAGAAGCAAGCAACGAGGGAGAGCGCGAGGCTCGCCGCGGCCCATGTCAGCACGAAGGGATTTCGAACTCCGACCGCGAGCACTCCCGAACTGGCAATCAGATTGAAGGCACCCGTTCCCAGAGTGACAGTCCAGGCCCATCGCTCCGACCGGCCGAGTCCGCCGGCCGCGTAGATCATCAGCAACCCGGAAAACAGCATGTACAGACCAAGCACGGCGAACAGGTATGTAGCAGCCTGAACACCGAAGGAATCGACATCGCGCTGCCCAGGGATGATCGAGGCGAACTTCCGGTGGACACTTGGTATTCCCGCCGTGTGCGCCGCAAAAACCAGGACAACCAGAATGCCTGCAACCAGGGACAGCCCCGATAAGACCTTCTGCCTTGACATGTGCCGCTCCCCACATCTGATTTGAACACGTTCAAATCATGAAGCAGCCGCAGGCGGACTGTCAAGAACAATTTTGAACACGTTCAGAATGCAGTGCTAGGCGAGGGCGACGACCTCGATTTCGACGAGTGCGTCCTTAGGCAGCCGGGCGGCTTGCACGGTGGAACGCGCCGGAGGCGCTGTTACGAAGTGCCGGCCGTAGACTTCATTCATCGCGACGAAGTCATTCATATCTTTGAGAAACACCGTGGTCTTGACCACCTTTTCCAGGCCGCTGCCGCAGGCAGTGAGCACGCCGCGGATGTTCTGCAGCACGCGTTCCGTCTGCTCCTGTACCGTGCCGCCGAGCATCTGCTGGGTGGTGGGATCGATAGGGATCTGTCCCGAGAGAAAGACGAATCCATTGGCTCGAATGGCTTGTGAATAGGGCCCGATGGCTTTGGGCGCCTGGTCGGTAGCAATGACTTCGCGCATTTCTTTCCCCCTGAAAGGAACTTAACCACAGAGACACAGAGGCACAGAGAAATTCAGCTAAAGAACCCGCCGGCGGATAGCTAGAGTTTCTGAATCCGCTGGACATCGCGCACGCCCTGGATCTTGCGGATGCCGATGATCATTCGCTCCAGGTGTTTCATATCCTCGATCTCGAGGACGACGTCGACGGAGGCATGGCCGTCGCCGGTCCGGGCGTCGATGTTGCGGATATTCGTGCCGGCATCGCTGATGATGGAAGTGATCTGTTTCAGCATGCCAGGCCGGTCATCGCAGAAGACGGTGACTTTCACGGGATAGCCAGTGGCATCGGGAGATCCGCCCGCCCACTCCACCGCGATACGGCGTTCCGGCTCGTACATCAGGTTGTTCACGTTCGGACAGCTGCGGGCATGCACCGCCACGCCT
>JBAIYI010000105.1:0-3370 GCA_037915955.1 Terriglobales bacterium | reverse complement strand
CGCAATCTCGCCCACAACCTCTACCCGGTAATTACACAGGATCTCCTCGTGGTCGATTTTGACGATTCGGTAGTTCCCATTCTGATTGCGCGACTTCAAGTCGAAGCAGACCGGGTCGTAATCGATGTCCGGCCCCTTGGCGAATTGAAGATACCCGGCCGGTATTAGAGCGTGCCAGAGACCACGATCACGCTGTATTTCCTTGAGCAAGCGGCTCAGGTCCGGACCCGGCGGATTCGCTAATAGCCTGCAAGGGCCAATTTCAACTTCAGCCCATCGGTATGAAAGCACCAGCCGCTCATACATCCGCGGAAACCGCGCGGGCAGATGCTGATAGATTTCGGCCAGAAACTGCGGTGGAGTTTCGACTCGCGCCGGCCGCCAGTACTTCCAGCCAAATTCATCAGCATCTCCATATGAAAGCTGCCAGGCGGGAAGATCGAGCTCTTCGGTGGTCGACATGTCATTGAGCTTTTCAAAACTCGCAACGAAATCGGATAGCAGTTGCTCATGATCGTTCATGTGAACAGAAATTTACGAAACGTCAACCCAGCCCAGCAACCCCCGAGAGTTCTACTTCTTCGTTAATCCCACCGAAAAATGCGTATGCCCATATTTCCCCGTCATCGCCACCGGAACCTCTGAGCCCGCGTTCTTCTTTTTAAAGAACGGATTGAGCAGCTTCAGGAAAAACGACTTCACTCCCTTGGTAGCCTCTGAGAGCTTCGCCTGCATTTTCATTTTTCCGTGCAGGTTCACTTTCTTGTCGGTCAGTGCGTAGGTACCCGCCATGTTCGCGGTCGCGCCGGGAACACTGAAAGTCAGATTGTTGAAATGCGCTTCGCCATTGGCCAGAGTCACATCGCTGCGCAGGTTTGAGAGCACCGGAGGCGGCTCGTCTTTATCCATTTCTTTCTTGTCGCCGCGCGCATGCGCGCTCAGCTTGGCCACGTTGTCTTCCGTGTCGTCCTCGGTAAAGCGGGCCGGATTTATGTCAAAGTTCCCGGTCAGCCGCACCCGTTGTTTAAAGGGACGCTTTTCCGGCGGCAGGCTCGATCTCATCTCAAACGTGATCGGGCCGGCGATTGGCGATTTCGGCTTGTCAGAAAACAGCAGCAGCATGTCCTGCACATCACCGCGGCCACGCTTCACATTGAGCTGCACCCTCTTCGGCTTGCCCGTGATTTGCGCGTCAGCGTCCAAAGCCAGGCTGCCCAGCTTTGCATTCAGCACCGGAAGTTCAACATCGCCGGTTGCCAGGTCCACCGTTCCGCGGAATTTCGTACTCAGCGGAAAGTGGTGGCCGCTCTCCTGCACTCCAAAGTCCGGCGACTCGGTCTCGCCGCTCACGTTCAGCTTTGCCAGCGTGCCCTGAAACTGACCATGCGAGCTGATGGTGCCCATCAGGCTCTTAAACGATTCCAGGTCCAGATTGCGCACCGTGTACTCACCTGAGATCGGTGTCCCGCGAACCTGACCATTCGCGTCGCGCCACGGTCCAATCCAGCCCTTTGACTCCACCTCTGCTCTTGGCATGGGCACAGAGAGCGCAACATCGTAGGCGGAAGTGTCACCATTCCCAAGGTTCTTAAACCGAGCCCGACGGATCTTGAAGATCACAGGCGTTTTGCCCTGTTTGTCCGGCGCCAACTCCAGCACAGAGTTATCAGCCAGCAACTCGCCAATGGTGACCTCATTCTTTTTGCCGCTGTTTGACTTCAACTCCGCTCCTCCGGCGGGGATGTGTACCACTCCTCCATCCACCACCATCTTCTCGATATGTTTCCGCAGCAGAGCTCCGTATCCGGTGGTGATCGTAAGCTTCTGCACGCGGATCAGCGGCTCCGCCTTTTGCCCATCCGGCAGCTTTGCCTGGCTCTGCTGCTGGTACAGCCGCACATCTTCAGCTACGCAGCCCGGCGGAAAATAAGTGCTGCGGAAGTTTCCGAACTCCACCCGCGCTGAAGTCGCGCGCTCCAGCCATTTGGTCATAGCCTCACGGCTGAATGGCCACTTTAACGCCAGCACAAAAATGAGAGCTGCCACAATCGCGAGCACCACCACACCGGCAATCTTCAGCCAGCGCGCGCGCCGGTTCCGCTGACCAGAGCGCGCGAAGACCTGCGGAGGTGCATCCATGGTGGCCACGTCTTATTGGATGCGGCCTTGTTCGCGCGCTGCCGTGTACCATATCCGCAGCATGCCGGAGCTGCCCGATATCGCCGTCTATATCGAAGCACTCGAGCAGCGCACGCTCGGCCACACTCTGGAACGTGTGCTGGTCGCCGGCCCCTCGCTGTTGCGCACGGCCACGCCGCCGGTGCAATCTGCGGAAGGCCGCAAGGTCGTTGCGCTCCGCCGCATCGGCAAGCGCATCGCCTTCGGCCTTGAAGGCGACCTCTGGCTGGTGCTGCATCTCATGATCGCCGGCCGGCTGCACTGGAGTGAGAAGCGCAAAGTTCCGGACGGTCGTCGCGTCCTTGCCGCCTTTGACTTCGACTCCGGCCAGCTCACACTCACTGAAGCCGGAACTTCAAAGCGCGCCTCGCTCCACGTGATCGGCAGCAGCGCCGAACTGGAAAAGCTCGATCCCGGCGGCATTAACGTGCTCTCGTCCTCGCTCGAAGAGTTCCGCAACGTACTCACCGGGAACAACCACACGCTCAAACGCTCGCTTACTGATCCGCATTACTTCAGCGGCATCGGCAATGCCTACTCTGATGAGATCCTCCATCACGCCAGGCTCTCACCGGTAGCGCTCACGCAACGTCTCAATCCCGAAGAAATCAGCCGCCTCTACGCCGCCACTCGCGCCACGCTCACCGAATGGACTGACCGCCTCCGCGCCGACTCCAAAGGCAAATTCCCGGAAAAGGTCACCGCGTTTCGGCCTGAGATGGCCGTCCACGGGCGCTACGGTCAGCCCTGCCCCGTCTGCGGCACCAAGGTCCAGCGCATCCGCTATGCCTCGAACGAGACCAACTACTGTCCCCAATGCCAAACCAGCGGCAAGCTCCTTGCCGACCGCTCGCTCAGCCGCCTCCTCCGCCAGGATTGGCCCCGCTCCCTCGACGAAATGGAAGAGCGCAAGTCAAAGAGCTAGCCTCTGCCCTTCGGTCTCGAGGATGCAACCAACGCTGTTCTGTCAGGGATCCGCCCGGTCCGTACCCCTTGCAGTCAGGGGGTACCCCCATCCCCTCAACTAGGATTCCAAAGAACTTAGCCCTTACCATCCCCGGAGCTGATTTTTCCGCTCTGTGTTCATCTGTGCTCGTCTGTGGCCCAATCTTCTGATTCGTGTTCTTTCGCATGTATTATTCAATTTTCCAAGACCTGCGCCGCTTCCGCGGCAATTCGCCTGGGCAAATCA
>JBAIYI010000071.1:0-7875 GCA_037915955.1 Terriglobales bacterium | reverse complement strand
ACATCTATGCGCCGGGCGCGGAAGAAACGAGCTACTACCAGCCGGTAAATGTGCCGGAAGGAGAGCGCTTTTCCCAGCATCCGCAGTGGGGACATGCAATCATCGGCGGCAGCGGCAAGGTTCCGCGGGAAGGCGAAACTACGGACGCCGATGTCCTGATCGCCGCGAACGGCGGATCCGATCTGATCTACCTGCCGCAGGAAGGCGCGGCAAAAGTTGAGAGCAATAAGAAGCTCGCACGCGCAATCGCCGACTTTCTTCTCACGCAAGACTACGTCGACGGAATTTTTGTCCGCGACGATCTTGGCGACATACCGGGAACGCTGCCGATGAGCGCCATTGGACTGATCGGCGCCACGCGGCTGCCGAAGCCGGCAATGGTCGTGAACTTCAAGAGCTTCTCTATGGGCAAAGATCTGCTTTCCCGGGTGGAGATTGCGGACACCACCGGGCACACCGGTCAGGGAATGCACGGCAGCTTCAGCCGCGCCGATACTTTCAACAACATGCTGGCCGAAGGGCCCGACTTCAAGTCCGGCTACGTAGACCAGGCACCCGCCAGCAATGCTGACGTGGCTGTGACCATCGCGCACATCATGGGTTGGCAGTTTGCGAGTGGATACGGAACGCACACCGGCCGCGTTCTCACTGAGGCGTTAAAAGGTGGTCCGGAAATTGCTGCTCCCCGGCAGGAGATTAGAACTTCCGCTCCGGGACCGAACGGCGCGCGGACGGTGCTGATCTACCAGAAGCTTCAGGATCACACGTACTTCGATCAAGGCTGTTTATTCCGGTCCTCGGAAGGCGCTGCGCCAGCCTGCAAATGACTCGGACACGTACTCAGAAACTTCCCAGCGAGAGCCGAAAGCGCGCTCTGCCGTCTTCTTTAAAGGCGACTGCGGCTCCGAGTGCGCCTACAGGAGTAGGGAAGAAGAGTCCCACGGCGCTGCTTTGATGTGTCTGCCATCCGGCGAAGCCGAGATCCAGCCGCCCGACCTCATGCCATACAGCGATGTTCGCTGAGGTTGCGAGTGACCTGATTTCCGGCCCGCGAAGCAGCAGTCCTGCACCAGCGGCGCCAAAAGAGTTCGCATGAAATTCCTGGTAGCGATAGGCATCGAGTGTGCCCTGGCCGCCGACGGTGAAGCGGTCAAAGAAGCCCAGATTCCTGCCAAAGCCTGATTCACCGTTGCCGCGCGCAAAAATGGAAACATGCTTGCCCCAGGTATGAAAGCTGCTGAAGCCGGCGTTCATGTAAGGGAACGGCTGCTCGCGGAAGCTGTATCCTGCGGCCGCGTCAATGCGGGTGCCGTGCGTTGGGATCGCCACAGAATCCTGCGTGTTGTACGTGAAAACGGCTTCCGGTTCCACAAAGCCGCTGCTGTCAGTCTTTATGCCATCGAAGGTGACGGGCTGATTATAAGAGTCATATCCGGCGCGAGCGCCAATCCTGAACTGCGCGAAGCGCCACGTCCCAATGCCCGCGTAAAACGTGGTGGCAAAGCGGTCACGCAGAAACGTGGTACGATCCGGGCCGTCGTAGAGATTGTTATGGAAGCGCTGGATGGTGAATCCCGGCGCAATGAAGTAAGGGCTGCCGTCGTATGGGACGTAATATTCGCCGCGCACGCCGGGATCGTAGCCGAGAAAAAATTCTCCCAGCAGCCGCGATTTGTACGTGGAAAGCGGCAGCCATGTTGTGCCCAGGTTCAGTGCGGCCCGCGTGGGTTCTTCGTTGGAAACGGTGAACGCCACTGCGGGATGCAGGAGAAGCATATGGTCAGGACGCTCAAGAAACTCAACGTGGTAGCCTTCCCGCTCTCCCGGCTTCCTGGTCCACTCATAATAAGCTCCAGGAAGTCCAGTGGCAGCCACAACACCAGAAAGAACGTCTTCCAGATGATCTTCATCAAAGTCGCGCGAGCCGAGCTTGCGATGGAGTTCGCGAACGGCATTGCGCTGAACAACGGGCTGAACTGCGTCCACGCGGGCAAGCGGACCGCGCGTGTGATCGGGGCGGGTGCGCGCCTTGCGCGCCTCCACATAGCGCTGCCATTCTTCGGGCGAAACGGAATAAGCTGCCAACTCGCCGGACATCGCCCTTGCGGCATCATATCCCTGCTGGATGATCCGCGCTGATTCTTCATAGTCCACGGCAGTCACGCCCTGCAGTACCACGCGTATGACGGTGTCTGCCTGCGCCACGCCCTGCCGCTCATTCTGAACAATGGATATGGAAACTGTCTGGCGCAGGACCGTGGCCAGTGAAGTGAATTGCTTGGCGCTGGGATTTGGGACCTGCACCAGCACGGCAATTACCTTGTCTGCGCCCATGGCGCGCACCACGTTAGAAGGAAGGTTGTTCGTCACGCCGCCATCCACCAGCACCTTGCCTTCCCAGTTGACCGGCGTGAAGATTCCGGGAATGGCCATGGTGGAGCGCAGAGCCTTGGGCAGGGAACCGTGATCCAGCACAACCGGACTGCCGCTGACCAGGTCGGTGGCCACGCAGCGGAAAGGCGTGGGCAACTCATCAAAGCTGGCAAGGTTAGAGTAGGGCTCCGTGTTGCGGCTCAGCAACAGCGCGAGTCGCTGGCCTGAGTTGAGTCCGGCAGGAAGGTTCAAGCGGCGCCCGAAGCGCAACGCCAGCCATCCGGGCTGCCGGTTCCAGTCCTGCTTCTCCACGATCGGCTCATCCAGAAAGCGATAATTGGGGCTGAGCAGGTCATCCCATGGCGCATCATGCGCAATGTCTTCCACTTCTGTTGCGGACATTCCAGTCGCGTAAAATCCGCCCACCAGCCCGCCCATGCTGGTGCCAGCGATGTAATCCAGCGGGATGTGGTGTTCTTCAAAATATTTCAGGATACCGATATGTGCGAGTCCGAGCGCGGCGCCTCCGCCGAGCGCCACGCCAATCTTCGGCCGGCCCGTGGTTGGAGGGGAAGTAAGTGAAGGAGAGCGCGGCTCTGGAACAGAACTCTGCGGCGGAGTTTCTGCGGAAACTGTTGAGGGCGGACGCTGGATCAGATTTCGCGACGCGGCCGGATTGAAGTCGCCGCTGCTCTGCTGGCCAAGCAGCGACAGCGAACACGCGATAACCGCGAGACATCCAGCGAAACTTTTCGCAAGCCGTGCCATTCCTGTGCGATGAAAGACACAGTGAAAGTACCACATCAGCGCACGGCAGTGTGTTTGACCGCCCTTGTACCCGCTGTTATATTGGATTTGCGGGGTGGAGCAGCCTGGTAGCTCGTTGGGCTCATAACCCAAAGGTCGGTGGTTCAAATCCACCCCCCGCAACCAACTTTACCACTCTCGTTATCCCGATCAAGAATTAGAGAACGGATTTCTGGTTCCTGTTCTGTCCTCGGCTGCACTTGAACAAATTGCATTCCCCCGCTCTCTCCCGTAGCATCGCTGGTTCAATTCATTCGGAGAAATCTCATGAATCGGCAGGGCCTACGTTTGTTTGCGTTCATTGCAAGCCTGGTGTTCACAGCTGTATCCTTCGCGCAACCTGCACCGGCGCAGGACACACCGAAAGACACGATCAACCGCATTTTCAGTGGTGAATTCAGCGAGCGTCCCTTGCCTCCACCACGCTGGTTCGATAACGGGCAATCTTACATTGCGATGGAGCCAGCGGCCGGCAGCAAGGGGCGCGACGTGGTGAAGTACGACACCGCGACAGGCAAGAACCGCGAAGTGCTGATCACTGCTGCGCAGCTTACGCCAGAAGGCACAAAGGAGCCGCTCCAGATTGCTGCACTTAGCTGGTCTAAGGACAACCAACGCGTCCTGATCTTTGCCAATACGCGCCGCGTATGGCGCACCAACTCTCGCGGCGATTATTGGTTCCTCGACCGCAAGACCGGCAAGATGAAGAAGCTGGGCGGAGATGCGCCAGAAGCCAGCTTGATGTATGCCAAATTCAATCCTGAAGCGACCAGGGTCGCGTACGTTAAGAGCAACGATATATACGTGGAAGACCTGGTGAGCGGCAAAACCCAGCGCATCACCCATGACGGCTCCGCCATGGTCATTAATGGCGGTTCCGACTGGGTGAACGAAGAAGAGCTAGACCTGCA
The DNA here is from genome assembly GCA_037915955.1 of Terriglobales bacterium. Classification (GTDB taxonomy): domain Bacteria; phylum Acidobacteriota; class Terriglobia; order Terriglobales; family Acidobacteriaceae; genus Angelobacter. The sequence goes on along the minus strand of JBAIYI010000071.1, from coordinate 3,784 downwards.
CGACTGTTTTCGCTGGAGCCCGGACGGAAAGCGGATCGCCTTCTGGCAATTTGACCTGCACGGCGTCGGGGATTTTGCGCTCATGTACTACCTGGGCAAGGAACGCGCAGTGGTCACAGACGTTCCTTATCCGCAGACCGGCCCGTATCCGGTGGCGATGCAGGTTCCTTATCCGCTGGCGGGAACTTCGAATTCCGCAGTGCGCGCAGGCGTGGTGAGTGCTGACGGAAAGGGGAGCGTTAAGTGGATGAACGTGCCCGGCGATCCGCGGCAGAGCTACATTGCGCACCTGCAGTGGGCTGACGCGAACACGCTGCTCATCCAGCAACTCAATCGCCTGCAGAACACTGATAACTATCTGCTCGCCGACGCCAGCTCTGGCGCTGTCCACCAGATGTGGCGCGATCACGACGACGCCTTCATCACTATCGGCTTTGGCGGTTTGCCGGAGGCCCAGCCGATTCATGGCGGCCTCCAGTTTCTGGCCGTGAGCGAAAAGGATGGCTGGATGCACGTCTGGGCGATTGACCGCAGCGGGCATGAAACGCTGGTGACACGCGGCGCCATGGATACTGCAGGGATCGAGGGCGTGGATGAAAAGGGTGGCTGGCTGTATTTCATTGCGTCTCCCGAGAACGCAACTCAGCGCTATCTCTACCGCGCACCCCTCGCTGGCTCGTCCGACCCGGTGCGCATTACTCCGGCGAACTTCGTCGGCGCGAACAGCTACAACATCTCACCGGACGGGAGGTACGCATTCCATACTTTTTCCAGCCTCAATGATCCCGGTTTGCGCGAGCTGGTGTCTCTTCCGGACCACAAGCTGGTGCGGATGAGCAGTGATGGCGCTGAAGCCAGGAAAAAAGTCGCGCAGTTCCTCACATCCCCGGCGGAGTTTTTCAAGGTTGATGCCGGCGACGGAGTAACCGTGGACGGCTGGATGATGAAGCCGGCCAACTTTGATCCTGCGAAGAAATACCCGGTCCTGGTGAACATCTATGGCGAACCCGCGGGGCAGACCACGCTCGACCGCTGGGGCGGCAACGGGGAGCTGTTCCACCGCTACGTCGCATCGCTCGGGTACCTTGTGGTCAGCTTCGACAATTCCGGCACACCTGCGCCGCGCGGCCGTGCATGGCGCAAAGCGATCTATGGCGATGTAGGCGTTCTCTCGTCGAAGCAGCAGGCGCAGGCGCTTCGGTCGCTTGGCAAAATGGATGCATTTGTCGATCTGGATCGCGTCGCCGTCTGGGGTTGGAGCGGCGGCGGCACCAATACTCTCAACCTGATCTTTCGCTCGCCCGATCTATATAAGGTTGGCATGTCGGTGGCGCCGGTACCCGATCAGCGACTGTATGACTCCATCTACCAGGAGCGTTACATGGGCCTGCCCCAGAACAACGTTGAGGGCTACAAGCAGGGCTCGGCCATCAATTTTGCGGGAGGGTTGAAGGGCCATCTGCTGATTGTGCACGGCTCCGGCGACGACAACGTTCACTACCAGGGGACGGAGTTGCTGGTAAATAAGCTCATCGAACTCGGGAAGCCTTTTGACTTCATGACCTATCCCGATCGCACGCACAGCATCTCGGAAGGGCCAGGCACGTCGGCGCACCTGTATCACCTGTTGGCTCGGTACCTGACCGAGCATCTGCCGGCAGGCCCGCGGTGATCGCATTGCGCGTGGTCGTGTGATCGTGTACAACGTTCTGTTTTCGGAGAAACGCAGATGTCGATTCGTCGTGTTGCCGCATTCCTTGCAGTCCTTGTAATCACGCCCATGCTTCGCGCGCAGGGACCGCGTGGCCCGCTGTCGCCCGAAGAGAGCAAGCGTCGCGTTGATCTCGAAAAACAACTCGAGGATGCGGCCGTGATTGATCGCAAGGTCATGGTGCGCATGCGCGACGGAAAGCTGATGGCGGCCGACGTCTATCGGCCCAAAGACGCCTCGAAAAAATATCCGGTGATTTTCGTTCGCACGCCGTACAACTTCAACTACTGGGACGTCCAGAACGGTGTTCCGCGCGACATGACCGCCGAGCTGACGGCCGTGCAGCGCGGCTACGCGTATGTTGAGATGAACGAACGCGGTCACTTCTTCTCCGAAGGAAACTACGACATTCTCGGTCCGCCGCGCACTGACGGTTACGACGCCATCCACTGGATCTCCTCGCAACCATGGTCGAATGGGAAAGTCGGGCTGGAGGGGTGCTCTTCCACCGCCGAGTGGCAAATGGGCGTTGCCGCCGAAGCGCCTCCAGGCCTGGCTGCCATAAATCCGCAGGGCTTTGGCGCCGGCGTTGGACGCGTGAAGCCGTACTACGAACAAGGTAACTGGTATCGCGGCGGCGCCGTGCAGATGCTGTTTATTGCATGGCTTTACGGCGAGCAGAACGAAACTCGCCCCATGTTTCCGCCCAACACCTCGCAGCAGGATCTCATCCGCGAATCGAAATCCTTTGACCTGGCGCAGCACCTGCCGCCGGTTGACTGGTCGCAGGCCCTCCGCCACCTTCCTGAGCAGGACATCATCAAGGCCGTGGATGGTCCGCACGGGATTTTTGCCGATGTCGAACCGGTTCCCACCGGCGGCCGCATGATCCAGCGCGCGCCCAACGATCCCGCGTGGTACAAAGGTGGACTTTTTCATGACGACATGAAGATCAACGTGCCCGGCCTCTGGTTCATGTCCTGGTATGACGTCTCAGTAGGGCCGAATCTGGCCACCTACAATTACGTGCGCCGCACGGCGAGTCCCGAAATCGCGAACCAGCAGTGGGCAGTGATCGCACCCACGCTGCACTGCTCCTATCGCCGCGCCAGCGCCGAAACCAAAGTCGGCGAGCGCGATATGGGCGATGCGCGCCTCAATGGCGTGGATCCATCCGGTCCCGGGCATCCGCTCTCCGGTTACGACGAACTCACGTTCGCCTTCTTTGATCGCTTCCTCAAAGGCGAAGCCAGCGCAGCGCTGGAGAAGCAGCCCAAGGTCCTCTACTACACCATGGGGCTCAACAAGTGGCAGTCGTCTGACACGTGGCCGCCCCGCGGAGCGCAGCCGATTACGCTCTATCTCACCAGCACCGGCAAGGCGAACACCCTGAAAGGAGATGGCGCAATCGCCGCGGCGGCACCGGCGTCCGATGCGCCCGACCATTTCACTTATGATCCGGCTAGCCCAGTTCCATCGTATGGCGGAAATGTCTGCTGCACCGGCAACGCCGTAACCGGCGGCGCAATGGACCAGCGCAAGATGGAAGAGCGGCAAGACATTCTGGTTTATTCCTCTGAGCCGTTGAAAGAGCCGGTTGAGGTCAGCGGCCCGATCGAAGTCACGCTTTACGTCTCGGCGGACGTGAAGGACACCGACGTGACGGTGAAGTTGATTGACGTTGCACCTGATGGTTCGGCGTACAACCTCGATGAGACGATCCAGCGCCTGCGCTATCGCGACGGCTACGACAAGGCGCCTGTCTGGCTGGAAAAGGGAAAGGTGTACAAGGTCACGCTGCAGCCGCTGAACACGTCAAACTACTTCGCCGCAGGCCACCGGATCCGCATTGAAGTTTCCGGCAGCAACTTCCCGCGCTTCGATCGCAACCTGAACACCGGCGGCAACAATTACGACGAAGAGAAAGGCGTGGTGGCGCACAATGTCGTGCACCACTCGAAGACGTATCCGTCGGCGGTGAAGGTCACGATCGTGAAGAGGACGGGGACGTAGGCTAGAAGAGTGAAGGGAAAAGGGAAAATGGAGAAGGATCTCGACGCTGAAGCGTGAATG
>JBAIYI010000797.1:0-3845 GCA_037915955.1 Terriglobales bacterium | reverse complement strand
CGAACACATAGGTCGCCGCCGTGGGAATGCCGGTCTTGGTGGACATGGGCCGCTGCCGCGCCATGGCGTGATAGGCACGGAAGATGAAGGACATGGTGTCCATGAGAAAGACACGGCCCTTCTGCGCAGGTTTGGAAGCTGTGGCCATCCCTTCAATTTTAGCGGTTCTGGAAAGTTTCAGCCGAAGGGCTGCCTTTGGCTCGGCACGCGGAGAGAGCGTTATGTCCGTACGCAGTTCGTTTTCTTGATAAGATTGCACGGCAGTTCGAGAGTACCATTGCGGGGAGATGCACGTGACCAAGCCTGTGGGCGTTAGGATCATTGCCATTGGTTCCTTTGTGGCAGCAGCGGTCATTGCGATCTGGGGAATCAGCCCCATGCTTCCCTTGATCTATCAACTGCTTAAGACGTCGAATGGTGGTGCGTCTAATGGATTGGCAGAGATAGCCGCAATGGTGGTCCTCGACAGTCTTCTTTTTTCAGTTCTCCACGTTCTGACGGGATGGGGCCTGTGGAAGTTTAAGAATTGGGCTCGTGCCCTCGCCATCATGCTGGCCACGCTCGCCGCTGCGTTCGAGTTGCTTCGATGGCTGTTCGCGCACCACCTCGGAGTGCCATATATCATCTCCATAGGTGTCTCGGCCGTGATCATCTTTTATCTGACAAAGCCGAATGTGGCTGCCGCGTTTTCGCAAAGCTCAGGCGGAGCGCGTCCGGTGGATCAATTGGCCTGACACCTTAAGTTAGAGTGGCATTCTGGGCGTAACATCGCCATTTCACTCACAATGCGGTCGTAAATGAAATCGCCTGATTTCAACAGTTATCATTGATCTCATGGAGCTGTCGTTCACAATTGAGTTTCCAACGCATGTACCGCATGAGAAACGCAAGTACTGCCTCGACCGGCTCAGCGATTGCGGAGCCGCTGTCGAACAGGTGACGGAGCGAAGCTTTCGAGTGCATTGCTCAAAACCTAACCAACTCTCTCATGTCGGTTGGGCGCTTTTTCACACGCACTTTGCGGGCTTGTGCAGTGTCACATCTACATCTGGGAGTGCGGAGGCCAAAGCCAGCGCATATCCGAAACCACCTAAGGTCTAATACTCCTGAATGTAATCCCCTGATTACGCCAACTGTCCTCCGGCGAGTTCTGGTACCATCTCGCAACGATGAAGGGGCGGCAAACAAAAACATTCGGGGTTGCCCTTATTGTCGTGACGCTGAGCGTCCTGGCGTGGTTCGCATTCAGGACAGTACGAGGATTGATGGTCTTCGGAGAAGTCGATTCAGCCGTTTTTCGCATGCGAGCGGTTGGTGCAGCCGAAGACCAATTCGCGAAAGCTCATCCGGAGATCGGTTATGCCTGCACGATCTCGCAATTAACCCAGGATGAGTTAGTAGGCAGGCTGGCGAATGGAGCTGTTGACAACGGTTACGTATTCAGCATCGTCGGTTGCCGAGCGCCAGACTCCCAGAAACCCAATTCGGTGTACTACCTAACTGCACGTCCATTGCACTCAGGACGGCCCGCGTTCTGCTCTGACGCGTCGCTTGTTCTGAAGTATGACGATAGCGGGTCGGTCGAGAGATGTTTAGCAACTGGTGTTCTCTGGGGTACTTGACGTAACCGCCATGTCACTCATAATTCGGGCGAGGGTAAACGCCTGTTTACAACAGCTCACTATCAGCGCAGGATTTCGACCGTCAGGAGTGGAATAATGCCGAACGGTAGATCAGGTGGTTTTCTCATTGAAAAAGCAGACCTGAAGCACCTGGTGCAAGCGCTTCCCGATGCCACGGTGGTCGCAAAGGTAATCGTCCACTCTCCGCCCATCAGATCCGCGGACGCAAAAGAGGTAGCACGACTTGTCGATGAATGCCCGAGTGATCGCATAGCCGTCGAAGAACAGGACCACAACTTTTACATCATTCACCTCAGCTATGCCCCCAAGCCCTTATGGGCTATGGTAGGCCAGGAGATGCCAATTTTTCGGGAACTCCGTCAAAGACACGACCGGTGGAAAAGTGAAAACCCAGACTGGAAGGCGTGGATCGGCTTCTAATCTGGAAATCGAAGCAGCACGTAAGCGATTCTTGCCAAAGGCCAATGGCTAAAGGCCAAAGGCCAGAATCTGCTACTCCATCCGTGCCCACTCAATCGCATTGAACAGCATCTGAAATGTTCCTTCCGTCTGCGCGCGATGCTGCACCCGGAAGCCGAACATCACGATCCTGCCTTTGCCGCGCGTAAACGCGACGACGGCAGCTTTGCGCTCCAGCCGCTCAGCTCCGTGCGCGTAGCCGGAGAGCAGCATGTCTTTAGCATCGTCGGGATACCAGGCGATTACCGAGCGCTGCGTGTCCGGTGCGGGCGCGGTGGTCTGAAACGCGAGCGGCCCGTCGACAAACGCGGCGACTTCCTTCGGCATGCCGTAGCCGACCGGATGCTGCTGATCGACATAAACTCGCAAGAGCGAACCGGGAATGTTGAAATCTGAAGTGCCGGCGGTTCCGCGACCGCCGGTTCCGGCGAGAGCATTACGCACTGGAAGATTGAACTCTTCCCCCATCACAACCTCGGACGCACGTGCGAGCGTGATTAGCGTGCCGCCCTTCTCCACAAAGTCAGTGAGTGCGCGCATGCCTTCCTTGCCGATGCCGCCCGTGTATTCCGGCGGCAGCTCTTCACGGTAACCTTCGCGTCCCTGGCGGCCTTCCACGATCACCTCACGCGACGAATCGGGAAGGATGATTACATCGAACGCGGCATTGAGATTGCCGGCGCGCATCTGCTTATTCTCGATGTTCTTCACATCAAAGCCGTACTGTTCGAGGACAAAGCGCGTCCAGCCTTCGTCCATGGAGGGGATGTAGGACTTATAGAGGCCAATGCGGACGGGCTTGAGCACAATCGACTGCATGGGCGGCTGCGTGCCGGGTAGCGGTTTGAGCTGGAGATGGAGCTTTTCAGCGTTCGCGACGAGTTGCGGATGAGCGGAAAAAATAAAGCTCGTGGGCTGGAAGTTCGGCAATCGATGCCAATACACCTCAGCTCCGGCCTTATGCATGGCATTGACCAGCGCGAATGCATTGTTTTGTTGATCGTTGATTTCGTAGTAAGCCGCTTTACCAGCCGTCCCGGCAGCCGGCCATGGAATATCTTTCACGACAGTCGAAGCGTCTAACTCCTTATCGGAAAGCTCGACCCTCTTAACTTCAACGCCCATCATCAGAGGCAACGACCATGCCGCCACATCATAGGGTTCCAGGATCCCGCTGTTCGCTGCCGGGCGTACTTCGGGATAACGCTGTACTCCCATCATCTCGTCGACAAAGCGGCCATAGGGCTGCTGAGATGCAATGAGAAATGTCTCCTTATCGCCGGAGAGGCGCACCTCAACTCCATGCTCCAGCATGAGGGCCGCCAGCCTGGCGGCTACGATCGGATCACGCTGGCTGTCTATTGAGATACTCCAATACTGCCACGGCTCGGCCGAGGCCATCGCTTCCTCCGCCATGCTGGCCACCCCACGCAGCAGCTCGCGCCGATATTTGCTCATGGTTTCCAGGGCCGCGTTGGAGACGATCAGTTCGTAATCCATGATGTCGCGGAGGCGCCAAGTACCGCCGGGCCAGGGATTGGGAAAGTTGATCTGCTGCTGGTAATTGATCAGGCCCTTCTCGCCGCCGCGAAGCTCCGTGGGCGAAATATTCAAAGGCGTGGCAATGCGTGCGGAAGCCACCTCAGTCAACACGCCGTACATGTTCTTCCACCAGCCGGTGTTGCGCGTGCCGCCGGGCCAGTAGGCGTCGAAGGAGTAGTTGTAGATCACGCCGGACTTGCC
>JBAIYI010000231.1:0-1661 GCA_037915955.1 Terriglobales bacterium | reverse complement strand
GAGGCCAATGGGCCCGCGCTCGTCGTAGCCTTTGCCGGTCATCATATGAACCACCAGTTCGCCCACATCGCCGATTCCCGCCAGCCGGTAGAAATCCATGTTCGGATTCAACATGGTGCCGGTGGTCGGGTCCATCACCTTCTCTTCATACAGGGTGGTGGCGATTCCCATAATCATGGCGCCATAGACCTGGCTTTCCGCGGTCTTCAGGCTGATCACCAATCCGCAGTCCTGCACCGTGACCATCTTATTCATCTTCACCACGCCGGTTTCGGTGTCGACTGAGACATCCGCCATAACGGCACCGCCCACGCCGCTGGAGATCAAATCGCCCGGACCGGGGTTCTTGCCCAGCGCCTGGATCGGCTGTGTGCCCAGCCGCGCACATGCGTCTTTCCAACTCATGCTGCGCGAAGGCGTGCCCTTCACGCGGATCGCGCCACCCACGGATTCCAGCTCTTCGGGTTTCGCGTTCAGTGCGCCGGCGACCTTGGCGAATAGCTGGTCGCGTGCATCCACCGCCGCGCGACGCGTTGACGAGCTGACGCCGCCAATCGTCGTGCTGCCGCCCGATCCGCCCGAACGCGGATACTGGTTGTCGCCGATGTAGAGTTGCATCTGGTTGATCGGCAGTCCCAAAGTGTCACCGGCGACGATGAGGATTGCCGTGCGCGTTCCCACGCCCAGGTCTTGCGTTCCCATCTTGATATCGACCGAACCGTCAGGATGGATCGTCAGCGCGCATTCGCTGCCATGCCCACGTCCGCCCCAGGTGTGGATCGCCACACCAAGCCCGCGCTTCACTGGCCCAGAGCCGCCTTGTCCGCGCGGATGCCAGTTCTGCTTCCAGCCAATCAGGTCAGAGCCGATCATCAACTCTTCTTTATATGTGTTCGCGCGCCCAAACTTGTCCTCCGGAGGCGCGGTAAGCTGAATGTTCTTGATGAGCAGCTCAACTGGGTCCATGTTGAGCTTGGCCGCAAGATCGTCGAGCGCGCTCATGGTGATCAGGCAGCCCTGCGGATGGTTCGGCGCTCGCCACGCGCGAGCCGGACCGATATTCGTCAGCACGGCCACGTGCTGTTTGCGCTGATTCGGAATGTTCACGACGTACGGCATCGGTGGAGCGCCACCGCCTCCCGGTCCGCCCGTTCCCCACGACTCCGACTCCCATCCCAGCAGCGTGCCGTCTTTCTTTGCGCCCACTTTCACCCGCGCGTACGCTGAAGGCCGCGCACCTGCCACTTCGAGTTCCGGAGCGCGTTCCAGCATTACCCGGACAGGCTTGCCACCTGCCTTCCGGGACACCTCTGCCGTGTAAATCCCCCAGCGATCTGGCGCGAACTTGCTGCCAAATCCGCCGCCAATATGGTCTTGATGCACATGCACATTTCCGGCGGGGATCTTCAGGTTCTGCGCATACTCCGTGGCGACGCCGGAGACATTCTGCGTAGAGAGATGAACGAAGAGGTGATCCTTGTCCGGCCATTCGGCTATCGAGCCGTGAGTTTCAAGACAGCAGTGCGTGATCACTGGGCAGCCATACACGCCCTCTGAAGTTACTTCCGCTTCCTTGAACGCGGTATCCGGATCGCCTTTGGTTACCTCCGCCTCTTTGCGATAGGGTGACTCGTTCTGGGCACCCTCTTCCCTGTACTTGG
>JBAIYI010000187.1:0-2514 GCA_037915955.1 Terriglobales bacterium | reverse complement strand
GGAAAAACATCTAGTGAGAGAATTGCGCAACCTGGGCTCCCAAATCCGTGATATTTATCACGACCGAGTCGCCGTCTTGCGTGGATTGCAGAGGTATCGGATTGCAGCCACCGGGCTGACCGACACTGTGCGGGTTAATGGGCGCGGCGCAGTTCTTGCAAACAATGCCGCTCCCCGACTTATAAAAGCCCACCGAACCGCAAATCTGGCAGGCATCAAAAATGGATGCGATTTTTCCGTCCGGCTTGCGATACAGCAGGAACCGGACCTTGGTTCCGTTCACCTGGGCGCTGTAGCGCCGCAACTCGCCTTCCACCAGGTCTTTGGTCGGAATTACCGTTTTACCCGAGTTGTCAAAGCTGACCTCGGCGGCAGGGGAGAGCGCGGTAACGCTCTTGGTGTAAACGAATTCAGCAGTCACCATCAGGATGAAGACGAACGCGGAGATCACCACCAGGTTCGCCCAGAGCTTCTCCCGTCGTGCCGAATACTGCTGCTTGCGCTCTTCGGCTTTGGAGGCGGGAACCGCCGCTGCTGCCGGTGCGACCTGACGCCGCTTGTACTCAAGCAGGATCATCAGCGCCACCAGCGCCAGCATCGTGACAGGGAAGAAGTAGTCATTGCGCACGATGGGGCCGATCATCGCCATCTCGGCTTTGCTCGACGGCAAAACGCCGGTCTCAGACAGCTCATGTAGTCCCGAAAGGACCAGCTGGGCGGCTACAAAGAAGAGAATGATCGTGGTCACGCGGAAGAATTTGCGCAGGTCGATCCGTACGCTGCCCTTCACGAACATCACGCCGAAAACCACGGCTAGGGCCACGCCGATCAGCGTGCCCAGGAAGCTCATCAGTTCGGTTGAGTTCAACGTCACGCCGGAAAGGATGACCACCGTCTCAATGCCTTCGCGGAATACCATCAGGAAGATGAAGGCAAACAGCCCCCACTTCGACCCACCGCCGGCAAACTCCCCGACTTTGGTTTCAATCTCGCCCTTCAGCTTGCGCGCCGTGCGCATCATGAAGATCACCATGCCAATCACCAGCACGGCGGCAATCAGCATCACCCAGCCTTCAAAGGTGTCCTGGGTAATCGGCAGGTAAGAGAGCACCACAGCGCCGGCCACACTGCCCAGAAAGGCGGAAATCAGGGCTGCATAAACAGTTTTACGAAGATCAGGGCGGCCTATCTTGGAGAGGTAGACCAGGGTAATGCCGACGATAAGCGCGGCTTCAACACCCTCGCGCAGGGTGACCACTAAGGCCTGAAACATGATAGCTCAATCTTGAAAATGAATTTCAATTTCAATTTCAATTGTACCCAGCAGCAAAACCCGAGTCAATCAAATGAAAATACAAGCCTTTTAATGTTCCGCGCTCCTCTTTGCGAGCCGCTGGAACATCTCACGCGCCTGCTTTTCGCGTCTAACCAGCCGTGCTAAGGGTTCAGGTCTGTCGCTCGGTGGAGGACATGGTCGCGCTCCGTCCCATATGGGAGGAGCTTTTGGCCCAGCAGGAAGCCACCATATTCCAGAGCTTTGACTGGAACCTGCTGGCCGCCCGCATGTTCGCCGAAAGAGAAGAGCCACGGGTGGTTTTTGTGCGCACCTCGTCCGGCATGGCCATCGTCCCGGCCGCGCGGCGTCTTTCTGATCGCACCATTCGGTTCCTGGGAGAGGAGCTTTTTGACTATCGATGTCCTCTCTTTGCCGGCGATCCCGAGGTCCTGAACCAGGCGCTCTCCTTCCTTTCTGCTTCCGGCGACCCGCTCGAAGTCACCGCCGTCCGCGAGCCGGCACGAAGGCTCTTTCCTCGCGACATTACGTTTGAACCGTTCTGCCATGCTCCCTGCGTGCGCCACCCGCACATTTCTCCGGAAGAGTTCACGCTCCAGCATTCGCGCCTGCCCCGAAACCTGCGTCGTCTGGAACGACTGGGTTTTGAGCTGAAGCGCTACTCCGGCGAGGCCAGCCGCTTGATTCGCGCCATTTACCAGCACAAAGCAGCACAAGACCCAAACAGCCTCTTCGCCGATCCGCTTCGTACAGAATTCATGGTTAATGCCGGTCTGCTTGCCCCTGAGGCCATGGAAGTTTTCACACTGGAGTCAGCCAGCATGCTTGGCGCGGCGCTGGTCACTCTGCGCGAACCGCAGACCCGCCGCTTCTATACCTGCTGGTTTGACGGTCGCATTGCCAAACACTCACCCGCGCTGAGCCTCATCCATGAGGTCACACGCCAGTCGCTCAAAGAGGGGCTCGACTGCGACTACATGACCGGAGAGCAACCCTACAAGCTGCGCCTCGCCACGGATTCCGTTCCGTTATTCCGTGCCCGCGCCTCGGCCGAAGAACTGGAGATGCTGGCTGAGAGCAGAACAGCTGGACTCAGAGTCGCATAGACCTGCTCGACTGTTACTGTCTTTTTCGGGGGTGCGCCATTTTGTGGCGTTTTCCGATTCCGGCGATTCCGGCGATGTCTTGCCCCCCCTCTACCCCTCCCCCTTTCATCACAA
>JBAIYI010000487.1:0-4736 GCA_037915955.1 Terriglobales bacterium | reverse complement strand
TTGGGCACAGAATGTTTTTACAGGAAGGGTGGTCGCGATGAAAAGAGTGATGGCATTCCCCGACTGAAAACCTACCACCGAGGCACGGAAACACGGAGGAAAATTAGATGGAAAAAGGTGCGAGCTGGCTGTTCTCGCACCTCTTCTGATCAATCGCGGACAATTCACATCCGGCTAAGCGGTCTTCTGCTTCGCCATCTGGCTGAAGAAAGACTGGGCCCGCTGGCCCATTTCTTCGGCTGTGAGGTCTTCCTTGTGCGTTCCGACTCCCCAAATGTGACCGAAGGGATCGGAGAAGCTTCCCCATCGGTCGCCCCAGAACTGGTCGGCCACCGGCATGGTCTCTTTGCAGCCGGCCGAGACAGCCTGCTTAAACGTCTGGTCTACATCGGGAACGTAGATTTGCAGGCTGCTGGTGCAGCCGCCGAGAGTCTGGGGTGACTTGACGCTGCCCGGCATGGGCATCTCGTCGGCTAAGAAGATGATGGAGTCGCCGATCTTGAGTTCGGCGTGCATGATTTTGCCGTCCGGGCTCGGCATGCGCATGAGTTCCTGCGCGCCAAGTGCTTTCTTATAGAAGTCGATGGCTTTGGCCGCGTCGCGCACGACCAGGCTGGGAGTAATGGTGTGGAAGCCCTGCGGAATAGGATTTTTGGCAACAGTCACGTAACTCTCCTTTCTTCCTTAGGCAATTTAGACCCAGCCAGTTTACGCCCGTGAGCAGTGGAAAACTCAGAATCGCCGTCATCGCCGGAATCGCCGTCATCGCGCGTGATCTGAAGACCTTAGAAACAGCGGTACTCGGAGCAGAGTCTTACCCCTGGCCATTCTTCCTGATCGCTCAACGTATCTGAGCATGCACTTAAGACCGGCGTTCGCGTCAGTTACACTGCTGGGTAACCATGCGCGTTCTCATTGCCGGTGGAGGCACCGGCGGACACGTTATCCCGGCGCTCGCTATCGCACGCGAATTGAAGGCGCGCTACCAGGCAGAAATTCTCTTCGTGGGCACGGCACGCGGCATCGAAAACCGGCTGGTGCCGGCTGCGGGCTTTGGCCTAATGAAGATCAAAGTCGGAGCGCTGAAGAACGTAGGATTGGTCACGCGATTACGCACGCTCTTCGATCTGCCTGCCGCGGTGCTGCACGCGCGGAAGATCATCAAAGTGTTTGTCCCCGATGTGGTGATTGGAGTCGGCGGGTACGCTTCCGGCCCGGCCATGGCGGCAGCCCTACTTGCTCGAATCCCCACACTCGCTTTTGAGCCGAACTACATTCCCGGATTCGCCAATAAGGCCGTTGGCCGATGGGTATCGGCCGCAGCGGTGCATTTTGAGCAGACGCAGCGATTCTTCCGCAATGCGCAGCTGGTTGGGGTTCCAGTGAGGCCGGAGTTCTTCAACCTAGCGACGCGCACCGTCGGCGCCATACCCACGCTGCTGGTTTTTGGTGGCAGCCAGGGCGCGCACGCGATCAACGCCGCGGTTACCGGTGCTGCGCCGGAAGTACTACGTCAACTTCCCGGGCTGCGCATCATCCACCAGACCGGAGAGCGCGACTATAATGACGTGCTAACCGCGTACGAACGCGCAGGGATCAGGGCCGAGGTTTCCGCTTTCATCGACAATATGCCGCAAATGTTTGCTGAAGCTGACCTGCTGGTGTGCCGGTCAGGCGCCAGCACGGTAGCGGAGGTAATGGCGGCAGGCAAGCCGGCGATCTTTGTTCCCTTTCCGCAGGCGGCGGATGATCATCAGCGCAGGAACGCCGAAGCTATTGCGCAGGCAGGCGCGGCGCTACTGATCCCGCAAAGCGAGCTGACAGCGGAAAGGCTGGCCGGGATGCTGGTTGAATTGTTGCGAGATCCGGCGCGGTTGAAAGCGATGAGCGATAAAGCGAAGATGCTTTCATACCACGATGCCGCAGGACGGGTAGCGAGAATGGCGGCGGAACTGGCGGGAGCAGCAGGTTAACCGCGAATGAACGCGAATAAAAGCCGGGTTTAGCCGCAGATTTGCGCAGATAAACGCAGATCAGGGTTAGCAACAGAAATGAAGGGGCGAGGCCGGCCACGCGCCGAGCCCGCTGCAACAGGAGCATTGAGTTCATTGGGCCGAGACGCACTCAGGCGGGTTGGAGCGAAGCGACATAACAAATGTTTGCAAAAATTCAAAGGATACATTTCGTAGGCATCGGCGGCATCGGCATGAGCGGCATCGCCGAGGTGCTGCTCACGCTCGGCTACAAGGTTTCCGGCTCCGACCTTAAGCATTCACCTGTAACGGAGCGGTTGGCGGAGCTGGGTGCGATCATCTTCATCGGACATCGCGCGGAGAACGTGACCGGAGCGGAGGTGGTGGTGACGAGCTCGGCGATTAGCCGCGACAATCCCGAAGTCACAGCAGCAAGGGCGCAGCACATTGCGGTTATCCAGCGCGCTGAGATGCTGGCGGAGTTGATGCGGCTGAAGTACGGAATTGCAATCGCCGGCATGCATGGAAAGACCACGACCACCAGCATGGTGGCTTCCGTACTGGCGGCCGGCGAGCTCGATCCCACGGTGGTGGTTGGCGGACGCGTAGACGCGATGGGTTCCAACGCGCGTCTCGGTAAGTCGCAGTATTTGGTAGCGGAAGCCGATGAGAGCGACCGCTCGTTTCTCAAGCTATCGCCAATTTTGGCGGTGGTGACAAACATCGATCGCGAACACATGGACTGCTATCGCGACATGGCGGACGTGGAGCAGGCATTCATCGACTTTGTGGACCGCGTGCCTTTTTACGGAATGGTGGTGCTGTGCAATGACGATGTGCGGCTTCGCGGAATTCTTCCCCGGCTGGCGCGCCGCGCGACTACCTATGGCACGAGTGAGGATTCAGATTTTCGTATCCTGCGCAGCAAGACGCAGTGCACCAGCACGCGCCATTATTCGCACTTTCAGGTGGAGTATCGGGGCAAGTCACTGGGCGATTTCCACCTTCAGGTCCCAGGGCAACACAACGTGCTGAATGCCACAGCAGCGGTGGCGGTCGGCCTGGGGCTCGACATTGATCCCGAGCGCATTCGTGAGGGTCTTGAGAACTTCGCCGGCGTGGACCGCCGCTTCCAGGTGAAGGGCCGCGTTGCAGGCGTAAGCGTGATTGACGATTACGGGCATCATCCCACGGAGATTCGGGCGACGCTGGCTGCGGCGAGGCAATGCCGTTTCGACCACGTACACGTTATTTTTCAGCCACATCGGTATACACGCACGCGTGACCTGCTGAATGAGTTTGGCACTGCCTTTGCCGATGCCAATAACGTGTTCGTCCTGGATATCTACCCGGCGAGCGAGGAGCCCATTCCAGGCATTACCGGCGAGCGTGTGGCCGAGGCGATCAGACAATATGGTGGAAAAGACGCACGCTATGTGCGATCTTTCGAAGAGGCAGCGCGCGAATCCGCCGCCCGAGCCGATTCCGGTGACATGATCCTGACGCTAGGCGCGGGAAACGTCTCGCAGCTCGGATCACAGGTGTTGGAACAGTTGAAGAACAAGACGAAAAGGGTGCCCGCGTGATTCAGATTGGGTGATCGGGAGATCGGTGATCGGAAAATCAGACGGGTCTCTGAGACAAACTCACACTGCCATCTAAAACAAAACTGGCCGCCGCAGCGGCCAGTAAGCCTGGAAGCTGAATAAATTCTTATTGACGCACACCAACCTCTGTAGCTTTTTCGCCAGTCTGCTGCGCTGAGGCAGGTGGCTGTTTGAAGAAGTTGTGGTCATAGAGAGCGCGATAGAAGCGTCCGCTGATCTCAGCTGCTTTGGGGCCGTATGTGGGACGGCCGCCACGCAGGAAGACGACCGTCACGATGCGTCCGACTTCAGTGTTCGCATATGAAGCAAACCAGCCAAAGCGGGTTCCTGCTTTGGAACAGGTACCGGTCTTACCCAGAATCTGCTCTTCACTGAAATTCAGGCGCACGCTGCGAGCAGTACCGTACTGGACCGCGCCCATCATCCCATCTTCCATCTCGGGAAGAATATCCTTGATTTCGAGCTGGCGCTTCACCTTGGGTTGGAAGCTGACAATCTCTTCCGGCGAAGTGGGATGCTGGAGGTAATAGAGCGTTCCGCCGTTGGCGATGGCCGCGACCATGGCGCCGAGCTGAAGCGGCGTCATGGAGATGCTTTCACCGAACGAGCACATCTTGCCAACGCCGCCCAGTTTGGCATCGAGTTCGCGGGCCGGATAGACACCGAGGTGTTCGCCTTCAATGTGGTAACCCGCGAGTTCGCCCAGACCGAACTGGTGGGCGTAATAGCTGACCTTGGGGAAGCCGAGCTGGCGTCCAACGGCCTCAAAGTAGGCGTTATTGGAGTGTGCCAGGGCCTGCGTAAGGGTCATGGAGTACGAACGACCGAGCTTGACCGGCGTTTCGCGCGAGATCACCCCGTCGCTCAGAGCGGCAAGCGCGACGGAAAGCTTGATAGTGGAGCACGGCTGAGCGCCTTCTGAGAGCGCCAACTTCTGGTTGACCATGGCCAGGATGCGTCCGCTAGTTGGATCAAGGGCGACTACCGTGCCGTTCATGTTGCCCAAGGCATCAATGGCGGCCTGACGGACGACAGGATCCTCACCGGCGGTCAGGTCGCCTTCGCCAATGTCAGAAGCATAAGAGCTGGTGTAAAAACGCTCAACGTAACGGCGGCCCCGGGCTTTAGCAGATCGCTTCGCGACCGGCCGCTTGTG
>JBAIYI010000197.1:0-4258 GCA_037915955.1 Terriglobales bacterium | reverse complement strand
AAGATGTTTTCGTGCATTTCTCCGCGATCCAGAGCAACGGCTTCCGCAGTTTGGAAGAAGGGCAGGCGGTTGAATTCACCGTCACCAAAGGCAAGAAAGGGTGGCAGGCAGAGAACGTGAGAGCGCTGTAAATCTCTCGATTTTCAGAAAAGGCGGCTTCGGCCGCCTTTTCCTTTTTCCGGCGGTGTAGCCGCTACCCTTCCCCTATCTGCTACCGGAGGACATCTCCCCGCCCGGGCCTTTCCATCCGACTGATGAATAACCAAACAGTCCTGATCAATGGAGATTTGCCATGAGAGATGTACGCAATAAGGTCGTGGTCATTACCGGCGCGTCCAGCGGCTTTGGGTTGGGCGCGGCGCAGAAGTTTGCGCAACAGGGTGCTCATGTGGTGCTGGCGGCGCGGCGTGGGAACCTGATTGATCGGCTTGCGAGCAAGCTGCAACGCAAAGGCATACGCGCACTGGCGGTGGAAACTGACGTGAGTGACCGTTCCCAGGTGGACGCGCTGGCTGAACGTGCTCTGCGCGAGTTTGGCCGCATTGATGTGTGGATCAACAATGCCGGGGTGGCCACCTACGGCCGCTTCAACGATTCACCCATGGAAGAGCACGAACAGGTAATCAAAACCAACCTTCTTGGCCCGATGTACGGGGCGCGGGCGGCGCTGGAGCAGTTCCGGCGCCAGGGCTACGGAACTCTCATCAACGTGGGCTCATTCGCCGGCGTCGCGTCGTTTCCGTACGGCGCGTCGTACACGGCTTCGAAACATGGTGTCCGCGGCTTCGGGACTGCCCTGCGGCAGGATCTGGAAGCCAACGGCGAGAGCGCGAACATCCACGTCTGCACGATTGAACCAACGTCGATGGATACACCCTTCTTCGGGCACGCAGCCAACCATACTGGACATCCGGTGAAGCCGATTCCTCCGGTTTATGATCCGCAACTGGTGATTGATGCTATTTATGGCGTCACGCTGAATCCAAAGCCCGAGGTCATCGTTGGGAATCGGGGCAAAGTGGGATCGGTGGTGAGCAAAATCGCGCCACAGACCATGGAGAAGCAGATGGCCCACCGTACCCACAAAGCGATGATGGAATCCAGTGACTGGTCCAGCGATTCGCCCGGTAACCTGTTTGCGCCCATGCTCTCAGGCACTGGAGTGCATGGCGGATGGACCGGGAGTTCCACAGTCAGCAAAGTCGCCAATACCCTCATAAGTTTGGGCGTTTCCGTTGCCGCGGGCTGGGGATTGTGGAAGTGGTCGCAGCAAACGCACGAGCGGCGCGGCCCTCAGGCGGCGTAGCGGTGCAGCTATAGATTCTATAATTGAAGTGAGAACCTGGTGAGCGGCCCGTTCGCTCACCAGCTCACAGTGCCCGGTGAAAACTCTTCTCATCATGATGCGGTACTTCCATTACATGATTGGAATTACCGCGCCCAGCAAGGAACAGGAAAAGATCATTTTGATGGTATGGATCGGCGTCGCCCTGGGTCTGCTGGCGATTGCTGTTCTCTTCATCGTCTTCGCGGTGCCACGTATCCTGAGCCACTAGATATCGACGCTCTTATGCCACGGCGAGCTTCTTCGCTTTGGCCAGAAGTTCGTCCACCGCATCGGCGCGTTCCCACGTGAAATCAACGTCGACGCGGCCAAAGTGTCCGTACGCAGCCGTTTTGCGGTAAATCGGTCGCAGCAACTTGAGGTGGTCGATCATTCCTTTCGGTGACAGGGTGAACACCCGGCGCACCAGCGCGCAGAGCGCTCCGTCGGATCGCGTGCCGGTTTGGAAGGTGTTGACCATGAGCGACACCGGCTCAGGCACTCCAATGCAATAGGCAAGTTGCACCAGGCATTCATCAGCGAGACCGGCGGCTACGAGGTTCTTCGCGATATAGCGGGTCATGTAGCCCGCGGACCGGTCAACCTTGGTGGGATCCTTGCCGCTGAACGCTCCGCCACCGTGCATGGCCCAGCCACCGTAAGTGTCCACAATGTTCTTGCGACCAGTCATGCCAGTATCCGCCTGAGGGCCGCCGACCAGGAATTTGCCGGTTCCGTTTACCGTAAACTTTGTTTTTGCGTCCACCAGTTCACCGAGCACCGGCAGCGCCACCTTCGCGATGATCTCCTGGCGGGCGTTGTCGGACATTGATTTGCCGGCAGCGGTTAGGACGGCATCCGTGTGCTGCGCGGCGATGACAACGTAATCCGCGCGAACCGGCTTGCCATCCCGATATTCCACCGTGACCTGCGTTTTCCCATCGGGGCCGAGGTAGGGCAGCAGCTTACTTTTGCGCGCCGCGGCGAGCTGCAAGGCCAGGCGATGTGCCAGCAGAATCGGGAGCGGCATCAGTTCCGGCGTCTGGTTGCAGGCGAAGCCGAACATCAGCCCCTGATCCCCGGCGCCGATCAAGCCGCGCGGCCGGGAAACGCCCTGATTAATGTCGGGAGACTGCGGGTGAATCGCCTTCATGATGGTGCAGGTATTGAGATCAAACCCGAACGCTGGCGCGGTATAGCCGATTTCATTTCCGACCCGATGGACCAGTTCATCGACATCGAATTGCGCACGGGTTGTGACCTCGCCGCCCACGATGATCAGTCCTGAGGTTACATAGGTGTTGCATGCGACATGAGAGGCCGGATCAGCCTTCAGGCATTCGTCGAGGACGGCGTCTGAAATCTGGTCACAGAACTTGTCCGGATGGCCCTCGGTGACGGATTCCGAGGTAAACAGCATGTCGGCGGGATAGAGGGACACGTGGCCACACTCCTGCTACGGCCTATGTTTGCAAAGCCCACACCAAGCAGCAGTGATGCGAAGCACAAAGATTTGTGATCAGAGCGCGAGGCGGAGCTGCAAAGCTGCGATTTTTCTTTCGGGGAAGAGCCAGTCCCATGGCGAACCGCAAACTCGCGTGCGACGGCGGTATTCGCTCGCGAGTTTGCCCGCCAAGGTCTTTTTGCCAGCTCACGCCCTGATCGCCGTTACCTCAAGATACTCAGCTTTCACCACGGTCAGGCCGTTGCCGGCCAGGTTGTGCGCGGACCACAACTGCTCGAGCTCATCATGGAGATTCCGCTGGCCCTCGCCATTGAGGGATGCGAATGCGCGATTGGTGGGGCCATAGTACAGCCGGAAGAAATCCACCACTTCGGCAGGTGAAAACGGATAGTTGAAGGTGTAAAAGCGACGCGCGAAGGTCAGGGCAAAGCTGCCGGCGCCAAGTCTTTCCCGTACTACATTCTCATTGCCCCACAGCAGCGGCGAAGGCATGCCGGACGGAGCAATGAACTTTGCAATGGTCTTGAACATCTGGCCGACAAAGCCTTCGGCTGTCCAGTTGGCCATTGCGATGATGCCTCCGGGGCAGCACACGCGCAGCAGTTCTTTGGCCACCAATTCGGGTCGGGGTGCGAACATAGCGCCGATCAGGCTGGTCACCACGTCAAAGCTGCCGTCTTCGAAAGGCAGGGCTTCAGCGTCAGCCTCTTCAAAGCGCGCGTTGAGCCCCAGGGCTTTGGCGCGTGTTCTGGCCCGCTCCACCGCGTTGGTTGCGATATCAACGCCTGTAACTTTGGCGCCGTCGCGGGCGGCCAGAAGAGCGAGCTGTCCGGAACCGCAGCCCACGTCGAGCAGCTTGCAGCCCGGGGGAATGTTCAGTCGTTCGTAAAACTCGCTGGCATCCTGCTCCATGTAGCGTGAAAAGCGGTCATAATCGCCCGCCATCCAGGTCGCCTTCAGGCGAGATTTGAGCTGGTCCAGTTCGGGTAAGGTTGCGGCAATAGCCATGGCTGGCTCCTCGGTTGTTGGCTGTATCGTGTGTTCCATGTGCTGACTATGAGGCAAATGCGTGGCGCCGTCTTATCCGCGCGTCTTGCTCTTTTGCCCGCGCGGGTTGAAGATGAGCTTTGCTTGTCTGAGCGTCCGGTGGGGTTTGCCGGAATGCCTAGGAGTGGGGAGCCGCCATGGACGTGCTGTCTGAAGTCCTGAAAGTCGTGAAGCTCGAAGGAGCGGTGTTTTACAACGGCGAGTTTTCCGCGCCGTGGAGCTTCAGCTCGCCTGCCTCGCGCCGACTGGCACAGCATCTGGCGCCGGGCTCAGGGCACATCATCATCTATCATCTGCTCACCGAAGGCAGCGGCTATGCGCAGATCCCTGACGGGCCGCGCGTTCCGCTAGAGCCGGGCGACATCGTGATCTTTCCTCATGGCCACCCGCACATCATGGCGAACGGTCCCGTACGCAAACCG
>JBAIYI010000312.1:0-5451 GCA_037915955.1 Terriglobales bacterium | reverse complement strand
TAAATCGGCCTCGCTGCTCATATTAAAGCTTAAAAGAGGACGTACTAACTTTTTTGAGCAGCAGCTAACTGCCTCTGCGCTTGTAGAGGATATTGAACTGGAAGCCCGGATTCGGCGGAAAGAGCTGGGCGATCTTTTTCAAACGCTCAGCCAAGGCCGGCGGCGCAAGCAGCGGATATTCGCGCTCACGCAAATCGTAGTAGTCGATATCCATGTACAGCGAGAGCAGATAGATCGCGATGGTGTCAGAGAATGCAGCGCTTAGGTAGTCGGATTTGGCTTTTTCGTCGACACGGCCAGCGGTGAGCGCTTGCTTGCGGAACTCAAAAGCATCAAAGCTGGTTTCGCCACGGATATTGTTCGTTGCCTGCTCCCAAACCAGCTCGCCAAATTCGGGACTGATGCCGGCGCGGTCCACAAATGCGTGTCCCACGTTGATGTAGAACTCAAATGCAATCGAGAAGCGGTCTTCGAGAAGCCGCGTGGAGATAAAGACGCACTGGGAGTCGCCGGACTCGATATTGCGGTGGCAGAGAGCGCGGTCAGAGAGTGCAGGATCAAAATGTTCAGCCACCAGCGTGTTATCGCCGTCGCCAATTGCCAGGGGGACAAAATAGTAGGCTTTGCGGTCGAGGGCGGCAGCAATCGGGCGGGGAATGGCTTCCACCATGTGCTCGAGATCGGCGGAAGGCAGCGTGACATCGCCCGCGGTGGTGTAGCAGATCCCGTTGGGCGACTGGTTGACCCGGACCTGCCGGATAATGTCCTGTGCCGTACGCATTTCCGCCTGAGCAGCCTGATTCACGTTATCATTTTAACGTAAACCCAATACTGCACCTTACGGTAGGTTGATGCGCAAACTCTTGCTGAGCGCCGGGATAGGCCTGGTTTCAGGCGTTATATGCTTCTTTCTTTCTGTGGCTTTTCTTAGCCTTCTCCTTCTGCTGATCGGGGCTGTAACCCACCGTCCGCAAGACATGACTCTTACCTACAGGGTTGCGGTTCCGGTGGCCCTGCTGGCCGCGATCTGCGGGTTTTTTATCACCCTGTTCCGGTCGATCCGGGCTGCCCTTGCGCGAAATAAGCTCCAAAACTGAGTCTGCACAAATCTTTACACTCCGATGTTTGACCCTCCTTAGAGGAGACATTTAGACTGGCCTGCCCACCAGCGTGCATTCAAGGAGCAGCAATGAATCGTTTACAGCGGAGCTTCGTCCGCCTCTTCGTATTCTGTCTCGTCCTCGCAGCAGCCCTTTCTGCCCAGGAAAAGGTTGATCTCGACGCCATCAGCAAGATCCGGTATGAGGGATTCCGTAACTCCAAGATCATGGAGACCGCCAGCGGTCTGATGGACGGCATTGGCGCACGGCTTACCGGATCGCCGAACGTGAAAGCGGCCAACGAGTGGACAGCCGCCAAACTCACCGAATTCGGGCTGGTAAACGCGCACATTGAGCCCTGGTCGCCATTTGGCAGAGGTTGGACGAACGATTTCACCAGCGTACGTATGGTGAGCCCCGACAACGCGCCGCTGCTTGCCTATGCGAAAGCCTGGACGCCCGGCACCAACGGCGTGGTGAAAGGCAGCGTGGTGCAGTTGATGATCCGCACGCCGCAGGAGATGGCGAGGTACAAAGGAAAGCTTGCGGGGAAGATCGTCCTCTTCGGGGAGGTCGCCCCGATGAAGCTTTCCGAGAAGCCGCTCGCCGAGAGATACGACCAGAAGAAGCTGGATGAGATCGAGAACTACGAAATCCCCGGCGACCGCAACGATCCGCGCTTCCGCGAGTTTGTGCGCCGTGCCCGTTTTCAGCGCGCGCTGAACAAGTTCTTTGATGAGGAGAAAGTCCTCGCCGTAATCGATCGCAGCCGTGGGGACATCGGCGGCGGAACGGTGTTTGTGCAGTCCGGCGGCTCTTACAAAGAAGGCCAGACTGCCGGCACGCCGCAGCTCACCATGGCGCAGGAGCACTGGGACCGCATCGCGCGCATCGTGGCGGCGAAAAAAGATGTGGAGCTGGAACTGAACGTGAAGAACACGTTTTCGGAAGCGCCCACACAATGGAACACGATCGCTGAGATTCCCGGCACGGACAAGAAAGATGAGCTGGTAATGCTGGGAGCGCACCTTGATTCCTGGCACACCGGTACCGGCGCAACCGATAACGGCGCCGGTTCGGTGGTGATGATGGAAGCCGTGCGTATCATCAAGGCACTCGGCTTGAAGCCGCGTCGCACAATCCGCATCGGACTCTGGACCGGCGAGGAACAAGGGTTGCTCGGCTCGCAGTGGTACGTTGCCCAGCATTTCGGTACGCGGCCGGAGTCGAAGGATCCCGAGCGCAAGGGCGATCCCACCGTGATTCGCCGCGAAGCCGGCCCCATGACCATCAAGCCGGAGCAGGCCAAGGTTTCTGCCTATTTCAATGTCGACAACGGCACGGGAAAAATCCGCGGCGTTTACATGCAGGAGAACGCGCAGGTCGAGCCGATCTTTGAAGCCTGGATGAAGCCGTTTGCCGATCTCGGCATGACCACACTTTCCATGCGCAACACCGGTGGCACGGACCATCTCTCGTTCGATGCAGCAGGAATTCCGGGCTTCCAGTTCATCCAGGACCCTATCGAGTACGACACGCGGACGCACCATTCCAACATGGACGTCTATGATCGCCTGCAGCCGGATGACCTGAAGCAGGCGGCAGTGATCGTTGCATCGTTCGTTTACATGGCGGCCATGCGGGACCAGATGTTCCCGCGCAAGCCAATCGAGAAGGAGCTGCCACCGCTACCGCTGGACGATGAGGAGAATACGAATCCGCCGCCGGGAGTAACTCCTACGGGCCAGCCGAGCGGGAATCCGTCGGCTCAGCCCAGTCCGACGCCGGCCCCAAATCGTCCGCCGCGGAGATAATCAGCCGGAGAAGGTGACCGCAGTGGTGTTCGCGCCGCACAGCAGCACGCCGACGCGTTCACCGGCTGCGGGGCGATAAAGACCTGAGAGCAGCGGCGCAAATGCCGCTGCGCCTCCGGGCTCGGTGACCACCCGCATAACGTCCCAGAGTTTCTGCTGAGCTTGAACAATCGCCTGATCCGGCACAAGCTGGACCTTCTTCACCCACTTTTGTGCCAAGGGGAACATCAACTCGCCCACGCGGCGCGGCGCAAGAGAATCGGCCGCAATTCCACCCGCTTCAGCGTCTACCGGTTTTCCGGCTTCCAGCGCTCTCGTGAGGGTGGGAGCGGCCTCGGGCTCAACGCCGATGAGGTTAATACGGCGCTCGTACCAGGCAGCGATTCCGCCCAGTAATCCGCCACCGCCAACGGCGACAAAGAGCGTATCCAGGCCGGTAAGCTGCTCCCCTAACTCGAGTCCAACGGTTCCGGCGCCCAGCAGAGTTTCCGGCTGATCATAGGCGTGTACAGCCATTGCTCCTGATTTCGCAGCCCATTTTTCACTGGCTGCAAGAGCATCTGCGTAGCGCTCGCCGCCAACGATGAGATCCGCTCCATAGCTTCGAATGCGTTCGATCTTGGCGGACGAAGAAACGCTGGGGACAAAGATACGCGCAGGCACACCAAACGTCTTCGCCGCGTAGGCTACAGCCGCTCCGTGATTGCCTCCGGAAGCCGCGACGACTCCGGCCGCAGGAACCGGACGCAGCAGCAGGTTGGTGACGGCGCCGCGAGTCTTGAATGATCCGGTGTGTTGAAGGAATTCCAGCTTGAAGCTCAGGCTCGCGCAGGTAAGCCCGAAATCAGCAGGCGCAACGTCAATCACCGGGGTGCGCCGGATATAGGGCTGAATTCGGTGATAGATTTCGGCAATGCCGGCGCGGTCAACGGTTCGGCTCTGCTGGCCGGCAGCGCCACTGCGGGATGAATTTTCAGGCATGTTGGGGGAGTCCGGGCTATTCGTATTTGTTCGATTATAAACAGCGGGATCAGTGAGCTGAGTAGCCACCGTCAACGCTGTAGTCGGCGCCGGTGATCCAGGACGATTCGTCACTCGCCAGAAAGACCGCAAGGCCGGCAATGTCATCGGGCTTTCCGAAGCGGCCTGTTGGGTGCATGGCGATACGCTGCCGGCGCACAGCTTCGTCCTGATTGAATGCGGCCACCAATTCGGTTTCCACAATCCCAGGGCAGATGCAGTTCACGCGTATGTTCTCGGCCGCGTGATCAAGCGCCATGGCGCGGGTCATGGCCAGCACGGCGCCTTTCGAGGCGGCGTATGCCACCCGGTTGCGCGCTCCAAGAGAACTCAGAACAGACCCGATGTTGATGATGGAGCCGCCACCCGCGTTCCGCATCTGCGGCAGGACGGCGCGTGAAAGCTGCCAGATCGCGCGCACGTTTACATTGAACGTCTGCTCCCATTGTTCTTCTGTGAGCGATTCGGCCGTGCCGGGAAGGAGTACACCGGCGTTGTTGACCAGGATCTGAATTGAGCCGAAGCGCTTGTCAGCGGAAGTTATGAGGTTTGCAATCGCAGAATCTTCGGCAAGATCCGCAGCGATGGGAAGGCATTCCGAACCGATCTCTGCAGCGGCGTCATCCAGCCTTGTCTTGTTCCGCCCACAGATAGCCACTTTGGCGCCCTCGCGTACAAAGGCGGCGGCAATGGCTTTTCCGATACCGCTCCCTCCCCCGGTAACAACTGCGGTTTTTCCCGCTAGACGCATGCCGCGATTGTAATCGAGCAGTGACTGTGGCGACTGCGAAGAGACCTTAGCGTGTAGGGCCACCGCTATGGCCGTGTCTTGCCGGTGGAGCCGGGGCTGGGGAGGAGGCGGGGGAAGTAGTACGTTCGCCGTGGCGCTCAGCGCCAATTCCGCCGATGGTGGAGAGAACGACACTGGCCATGGTAGGCCGGCTATATCCAGGGTAGCCGGAGGAATCGCGGAGTGCCTGGCGATCGACTTCATAGGGACCAGAAGAGCCCTCTGCAGCGGAGGAGATCCCGGAAGTTTGATCACTCTCGACCTGGGGATGCACGCGTAGCGCGGTCAGCGTATCCGGGTAGATTGCAGGAGCGGTTTCAGCCGGAGCAGCTAAAGAGTGCGATTTATGTGTTGTCCGGCGCTTCTCAACACCTAACGTGTGTACGCCCGCGGGCGCAGAAGCCGGCATTGCGTGAAGCTGGAGCTGCTTTCTCGCGGCGACGTCGAGAATCAATGAGAGCGAAGGACAGATGCCACCGAAAACGATAACGAATGCCAGCACTCCAGCCCAGGAAGATGCACTGCGCCAGAGCGGCGTATGGACTGGATCGGCCAGGATCAGGCGGATGCGTGTGCCAAGGAAGGAGTGTCCGGCGGCCAGGTCCACACCGTAAGAGCTTTCAGTCTGCAGCATGCGGAAACGTACGAAGCGAGCCAGGGTGCTGGCGTAATCAGCACGATGGTCCGGCTGCGCTGCCACAACGGCTTGGTCGCAGGCGAGTTCGCG